>JAJZQK010000121.1 GCA_021847625.1 Chloroflexota bacterium | reverse complement strand
CCGCATTCGAGCTGCGGCCGCCCCGTCTCGTCCATCCAGGCGCCCTCCCAGAGCACGCCCAGGGACCCGGCGATGAGCCGGCCGTTCTCGTCGGCGAAGCGCTGTAGGTGGGGACTGCCGATCTCCTCCTCCCCCTCCACGAGGAAGATCACGCGCAGGGGGAGTTCGCCCACCATGCGCCGGTAGATGTCGACCGCCTGGATGCGCGCCGTCAGGTCGCCCTTGTTGTCGGCCACGCCGCGGGCGAAGACCTTGCCGTCGCGCACCTCCGCCGCGAAGGGGGGCGAGGTCCAGAGGTCGAGCGGCTCCGGAGGCTGCACGTCGTAGTGGTTATAGAAGGCGACCGTCCGTGGCCCGGCGCCAATCTCCGCCACGACCCAGGGGGCGCCGCCGGGCACCTCCACGAGCCGCGCCGAGGCGCCGATGCCCTGCAGCCGGGCCAGCACCTCGGTCGCGGTCTCGCCTAGACCTACTCCCTGGGCCGAGATGCTCGGCATCCGGCAGAGGGATTGCAGTTCGGCCACCAGCTCGGCCTCGTGCTCGTCGACGTAGCGATCGAAAGAAGCGAGTGAGACCATTTGCCACCTCCGGAGCGAGAGAGGTTAGGGAAGGGCCGCCACCTCGTAGCGATAGTCCTCGATGACCGGGTTGGCCAGCAGGCGCGAGCACATCTCCGCCACCGCCTTCTCCGCCTCCTCCCGGCTGGCCGCCTCCAGGCGCACCTCGAAGTACTTGCCGGCCCGCACGTCCTGCACGGACTCGAAGCCGAGGTTGTGGAGGCTGCCCTTTATCGTGATGCCCTGGGGATCGTTCACCAGGGGTTTGAGGGTCACGTATACCTTAGCAAGCCACATTCTACCGCTCTCTCCCATCTACTGCCATTTCAGTTCCGTGCCCGCGAGGCGCCGGAAGGCCTCGCGATACTTCTCGCCGGTCTTCGCCACCACCTCCTCGGGCAGTGTCGGCGCGGGCGACTCCTTGTTCCAGCCGCTCGCCTCCAGCCAATCGCGCACATACTGCTTGTCGAAGCTCGGCGGTGACATGCCGGGGGCGTAGGCGTCGGCCGGCCAGAAGCGCGAAGAATCCGGCGTCAGCATCTCGTCGATCTGGATCGGCTCCCCGTCCACCAGGCCGAACTCGAACTTCGTGTCGGCGATGATGATCCCCTTGGCCCGCGCCTCCGCCTCCGCCTGCTTGTAGATCGCCAGGCTGGAGTCGATCAGTTGATCGGCGAGGTCGGCCCCCAGGAGGCGCCGGAACTCGTCCACGGTGATGTTGAGGTCGTGGCCGCTCTCCTCCTTGGTGGCAGGGGTGAAGATGGGCTCCGGCAGCTTGTCGCTCTGGCGCAGGCCGGCGGGCAAATGATGGCCGCAGACCGTGCCCTCCGCCTTGTACTCGGCCCAGCCCGAGCCCGCGAGGTACCCCCGCACCACGCACTCGACGTCCAGGCGCTGGGCCTTGACCACGAGCATCGACCTGCCGCGTAGCTGCTCGGCGAACGGCTGCAACTCGGCCGGGTACTCGGCGACGTCTTCGGAAAGGAAGTGGTTCGGCATGATGGAGGCCATGCGCCGGAACCAGTAGGCCGAGAGCTGGTTGAGCACCGCGCCCTTGCCGGGGATGCCGTTGGGCAGCACCACGTCGAAGGCCGAGATGCGGTCGGTAACCACTATCAGCAACTTGTCGCCAAGATCGTAGGTATCGCGCACCTTGCCCCGGCCGAAGAGACTCTGGCCCGGCAAGTCGGTCCTGGTAAGTACGTTTGCCACTATCTCAGTCCCCTTTCCCTTCTCCGGCCTCCGCCGGTTCCTGCAGGCCCAACCGCTCGAAGGCTATATCGACGTAGCGCAAGAAGTACTGATAATCGAAGAGCCCGCTAAGCTCCTCCTCGGACAGGTGCGAGCGCACCTCGGCGTCGGCCCGCAGCAGGTCGAGGAATTCGCCCTCGCCCCGCCAGGCCCGCATGGCATTGCGCTGCACCATCTCGTAGGCGTCCTGACGGGAGAGGCCCTTTTCGATGAGCGCGAGCAGCACCCGCTGTGAGAACACCAGACCGTGCGTGAGGTTGATGTTCTTCGCCATGTTCTCCGGGTAGACCTGCAGCCCCTCCATCACGCCGGTAAAGAGGGCCAGGATGTAGTCCAGCGCCAGGCAGGCGTCGGGAATGATCACCCGCTCGGCCGAGGAATGGCTGATGTCGCGCTCGTGCCAGAGGGCCACGTTTTCCAGGCCGGTCATGGCGTTGCCGCGGATCACGCGGGCCAGGCCACTCACGCGCTCGCTGAGCACGGGGTTGCGCTTGTGGGGCATCGCGGAGGAGCCCTGCTGGCCCTCGCCGAACGGCTCTTCGGCCTCCAGCACCTCCGTGCGCTGCAGCCCCCGGATCTCGGTCGCCATCTTGTCCAGGGAGGAGGCGATCACCGCCAGCGTGCAGAGGAAGTAGGCGTGGCGGTCGCGCTGGATGATCTGGCTGGAAGCGGGGGCGGCCTTCAGGCCTAGGCGCTGGCAGGCGAACTCCTCCACGAACGGGGGCACGCTGGCGTGGGTGCCGACGGCGCCGCTGATCTTGCCCACCGCGATCTGCTCGCCCGCCTCGGCCAGGCGCTTGGCGTTGCGGCGCATCTCGTCCACCCAGATGGCCAGCTTCAGGCCGAAGGTGATCGGTTCGGCGTGCACGCCGTGCGTGCGGCCGATCATCAGCGTGGAGCGATGGGCCACGGCCATCCGCTCCAGCACCTTCAGCAGCCTGTCCACGCCTACCTGCAGCAGGGCGGTGGCGTCCACCATCTGCATCGCCAGGCCGGTGTCCATGATATCCGAGGAAGTGAGACCCAGATGGATGTAGCGCGCCTCCGGCCCCACGCTGGGAGCCACGCTGCGCAGGAAGGCCGTCACCTCGTGCTGTGTCTCCTCTTCCAGTTCGGCCATCCGTTTCATGTCGTAGCGGGCCTGGCGAATCCGCGGCAGTGCCTCCCGCGGCACTACCTCAAGCTCAGCCCACGCCACGCAAACCGCGACCTCAATCGCCAACCACTTGTCGAGGCGGTTCTCCGGCGACCAAACCCGTTTCATAGCCGGGCGCGAATATCTCTCGATCACTGCTGGTTCTCCTTACGGCAAACCGGCCACACGACCGGCCCAATAGTATGCTGCCCTGAATTATAGACTAACCAAGCTGGGCAGACAAACGCCGCCTGGCGTCCAACCGCCCCCGGAGCGGCGGTCTCACGGGTTCGCCGGCTGGGGCTCGCCCTGCCAGAGGCGGGCGTAGATGCCCCATTCCGCCTGGTCGGTCTCCCAGTTGGGGTAGATCGCCACCCCGGCAAAGTCGCCCCGCTTCGCCGGGCCCAGGCGGGCCAGCGCGTCCAGTACCCCCGTCAGCCCGGACTCGACGTTCTCCGCCTCCGGCTGGTGGTTCAGGCGCGGCTCGTCGTAGGTGGGTATGCCGATGAGGACCTTGGTGCCGGTGTTCTCAAGAGCACGGAGCACGCCGAGCGTCTCCTCCCGCACATACAGCCGGTAGGCCAGCGCCGTCGGCATGTAGGTATCGTAGGCCATCATCGCCACCTGGTCGACGAGGAGCCCCACCTGATGGTAGTACTGCGAATCCCAGTAACTGCTCACCTGGTCCAGAAACGGTAGGTAGGCGGGCGCCCACTTGTGGCCGGCGACGGCCAGCGTCTTCTGGGATCCCAGCGCGCCGCGCACTTCCTTGAGAAGGGTAAGATAGGATTCGCTGCCCCGGGGGAGCGGCTCCACGTTCAGCTGCACGCCGTCGAAGCCGATGTCGTGCACCAGCTCGCCGCAGAAGGCGGCCAGGTTGGCGCGCACGGTCGTGTCGCCCAGGTCGACGAGCCCCTGCCCGCGGGCGACGTTCACCACGCCGATCCAGGCGATGAGCTGCAGCTCCGGCTCCGCTTGCTTGGCGATGTCGACGAAGCGGCGGGCGCAGGCATAGGTCTCGCTGCGCGGCTTGCCACTCGCCTGCACCGAGTTGACGTAGACGTAGGCGTAGCGGAACCCCTTCGCCCGCAGGTCGTGGACCAAGCCGGTGATGTCGTCCTCGCTCTGCTCGCGGGAGACCCAGACGACGTCGAGCCAAATGCCGTTCTCGTCGCGGTTCAGCAAGGGGCCCAGGCTGGTGCCTCGTGGCCAGAGTTGGCCGGCGGCCAGGCCCACGAGCAAGAGAGTCGAGGCGATGACGATAAAGTACCTAGAGCGCAATGCCCGGCCCTTCCGGAGAGAGTAAGACGGCGTGGCCGGCGGAGGGTACTCCTCGCGCCGGCCAGCCAATCAAGAGACTCAACCTACTTGGCACCCTCCTGCAGGCGCCGTCGGTATTCCCCGTAGGCCGCCGCGACCTCCGGGTGCTTGAGGCCCAGAATCTGCGCCGCCAGGAAGGCGGCGTTGCGCGCCCCCGGGGTACCCACGGCCACCGTCGCCACCGGCACGCCCGCGGGCATCTGCACGATGGCCATAAGCGCGTCCAGGCCCTTGAGGTCGGTAGTGGGCAACGGCACGCCGATCACGGGCATTGTCGTCCAGGAGGCCAGCACGCCCGGCAGATGGGCGGCCCCGCCCGCGCCAGCGATGACGACCTCTATCCCTCGCTCCGGCGCCTTCACCATATACTCGCGCACCCGCTCCGGCGTACGGTGGGCGGACATGACGAGCACCTCGTGCTCTATGCCCAGCTGGCTAAGCGTATCGGCCGTCTGCTGCATGAAGTTGGCATCGGTCTGACTTCCCATTACGACAGCGACGAGTGGACTCACGGTCTATCTAACCTCCCTGGCAGCGATATCTCGTCGGTAGTGGCGGCCCGGGAACGAAACGCGTTCCGCGTTGGCGTACACCTTCTGGCGGGCCTCGGCCATGTCTCGGCCCATGGCGACCAGCGTCAGCACGCGGCCGCCGGCCGTCACGAACCCCCCGTTGGCCACGGCCGTCCCGGCGTGGAAGGCTCGGATGCCGTCGTCGAGCCGCTCCAGGCCCGTGATGGGCAGCCCCTTGCTATAGGGGCCGGGATAGCCGCCGGAGGCAAGGACCACGCCGCAGGTCGCGCGCTCGTCCCACTCCACGGCGATCTCCGCGAGCCTGCCGTGGGCCACGGCCAGCGCGATGTCGACCAAATCGGTCTTCAGGCGGGGCAGCACAGCCTGCGTCTCCGGGTCCCCGAACCGCACGTTGTACTCCAACACCTTGGGCCCTTCTGCGGTCATCATCAGACCGGCGTAGAGCACGCCCTGGTAGACGATGCCCTCGGCGGCCAGGGCCGCCACGGTCGGCTCCAGTATCGTGCGGAGGATGCGCTCCTGCATCGCCGCGTCAACGAAGCCGGGCGGGGAGTAGGCGCCCATGCCGCCGGTGTTCGGGCCCTCGTCGCCGTCGTAGACGCGCTTATAGTCGCAGGAAGGGACCATCGGCACGACGGTCTTGCCATCCGTGAAGGCGAGTGCGGAGACCTCCGGGCCGCTGAGGCACTCCTCGACGACGACGACGTCGCCGGCCTTGCCGAAGACCCGCTCCTCCATCGCCGCCGTGACGGCGGAAATCGCCTCCTCGTGGGTCATGGCTACCGTCACGCCCTTGCCTGCCGCCTCGCCGTCCGCCTTGACCACGATGGGCATCGACTGGCCGCGGATGTACTCCTTGGCCTCCGCGGGCGAATCGAAGGTGACGCTGCGGGCGCAAGGGATGCCGTACTTCTGCATCAGCTCCTTGGCCCAGGCCTTGCTACCTTCCAGGCGAGCCGCCTCGGCACTGGGTCCGAAGACAACAAAGCCGGCCGACCGAAGCTGATCGGCCACGCCGGCAATAAGGGGAGTCTCCGGACCGATGATGACCAGGTCGATGCCCCGCTCGGTGGCCAGAGACAGCAGGCCATCGGCGTCCGTCGCGCTGACGTCGACGTTATGGGCCATCAACGCCGTGCCGCCGTTGCCCGGTGCGCAGTAGACCTCCTCGACGCTTTCGTTCTGCACCACGCGCCACACGATCGCGTGCTCGCGCGCCCCGCTGCCGACGACCAGTACCTTCACCCGGCCACCTCCTACTCCCATTCGATCGTGGCGGGAGGCTTAGAACTCACGTCGTAAACCACCCGATTCACCCCCGGCACCTCGTTCACGATGCGGCTGCTGATGCGAGCAAGCAAATCGTACGGCAACCTGGCCCAGTCCGCCGTCATGCCGTCCTCGCTCGTTACCACGCGCAGGGCGACGACGTCGGCATAGGTGCGCCCGTCGCCCATCACGCCGACGCTGCGCATGGAGGTCAGCACGGCGAAGGCCTGCCAAACCTGGCGATAGTAGCCGGCCTTCTTGATCTCGTCCACGACGATCCAATCGCAAGCTCGAAGCGTTTCCAGGCGTTCCCGCGTAACCTCGCCGATCACGCGCACGGCCAGCCCCGGCCCCGGGAAAGGCTGCCTGAACACGATCTCCTCCGGCAGCCCAACCTCGAGCCCCACCGTGCGCACCTCGTCCTTGAACAGGTAGCGCAGCGGCTCGATCAACGAGAAGCGCAGGTCCTTGGGCAGCCCGCCCACGTTGTGATGGGTCTTGATCCGCGCCGCCGCCTTCGTGTCCGGCGTCGTGCTCTCGATGACGTCCGGATAGAGCGTGCCCTGGGCCAGGTAATCGATCTTGCCGAGCTTGAGTGCCTCTTCGTCGAAGACGCGGATGAACTCGTTGCCGATGATCCGTCGCTTCACCTCGGGGTCGACGACGCCGGCCAGGCCCGCCAGAAAGCGGTCGGTAGCGTCGACGTGGATGAGGTTCATCTGCATATTGCGGCGGAAGGTCTCGACCGTGCGCGCCGCTTCACCGCGCCTCAGCAGCCCGTTGTCGACGAAGATGCACGTCAGTTGGTCACCTATCGCTCGGTGCACGAGCGTCGCCGCGACCGACGAATCGACGCCACCGCTGAGGCCGCAGATGACCTTGCCGTCGCCGACCACGGAGCGGATGTTCGCCACGGTCTCGTTGATGAAAGACCCGGGCGTCCAGGTGCCCTGGCAACCGCAGATCTTGGTGAGGAAATTATCGATGATCGCCTTGCCGTGCTGGGTATGCACGACCTCGGGGTGGAATTGCAGTCCGATGAGGTTGCCTCGGGCCGTGGCGGCCACCGGCGCGTTACCCGTGTGGGCGATGGGCCGGAAGCCCGGGGGCAGTTCGTCCACGTGGTCGCCGTGACTCATCCACACCGAGAAGGTGGAGGGCAGACCGGCGAAGAGGGGGAAGGAGGCCTCGTCCACCAGCAGGTCGGCGTGGCCGTACTCGCGCCGGCTGGCCGGCGAGACCTTGCCTCCCAGCTGGTGCGCCATCGCCTGCAGGCCGTAGCAGATGCCCAGGACGGGCAGCCCGCTCTCCAGGACGTAGTCGGGGATGCGGGGAGCGCCCGGCGCGTAGATGCTCGCCGGGCCGCCGGAGAGGATAAACCCGCGTGGTTGCAGGGCCTTCACCCGCTCCCAATCGGCATCCCACGGCACCAGCTCGCAATACACGTTGCACTCGCGCACCCGCCGGGCGATCAGCTGGCTGTACTGCGAGCCGAAGTCGATGACGGCCACCGCCTCGCGTACCGCGTCGCCCCGCGGGGGCAGGTCGACGACGGGAGGGCTCGCCTCCTCTGTCTCGACCGACCGCCCTTCCGCGGCTATCTGCAGGTAGGCGCCGACCTCCGCGTCGCCGGAGGCCGCCCCGTGATGGCTCTCTTCCGGATTCTCCTTCCCCTGTCCCATCCTACTCCTCGCCCCTCCGGGCAGTGGCCAGTTCTTCCTCTTGCTGCTCGCCTTCCGGGTTCTCCGATTCCTCGCCGAACGACGGCTTGACCTCCACGACCAGCTCGTCCGCCACGGCCGCGGCCTGCTCCTCACTGGGAGCGGTCTCTTCCGCCGCGCCGGCCCCTTCGGAGGGCTCCTCTGGAGCAGCCTCGGCCTGTGCCTCCTCGGCGGCGGGTTCCACTGCCGCCGGGGCCTCTTCAGCGGCCGC
>JAJZQK010000120.1 GCA_021847625.1 Chloroflexota bacterium | reverse complement strand
TGTACTGCCCTGATTTGCCACGCGGTCGACCATCGAGGCTAGGTAAGCACTCACCGCCTCCACCCACTCTGGCGGGTACCCCTCGGCTCTCATTGCCTCGCGCGCGGCACGGGTGTGCTTGACGAAGGTGCCCAGAGCCACCAACTGGCGCGGAGTGAACAGCTTGTACCATCGGTCCAGGCCGTAGTTCTGGACCGAGAAGGCCCGCCCGGCACCGCTACCGCCCCCGGTCGGGGTCGGCTCGGTGGGCAGGCCGAAGGGCACGTCGTTGAAAACGTCGTCCACATGGTCGGCGGCCTCCCGAGCCACCTCTATCTCCTCCTCGGTGGGTAGGCGATACTCCTTGCCTCTGGCGCCGTCCACCACGACTGCAGTCATCTGAGCGCCCAGCCGCCCCGCCATGCCCTCTGCTCGAATATCATCGAGCGTCATGGAAACGGTGCCGGGGCCGCCGCACACCGGGCACCATGCGCCCGAGCGGGACATGGTGCCTCGTCCCACGGCTTGGTCATGAGCCCGGCGCTGGGCGGCGTTACTGCCCTTCACCGGCTCCGCCACCACCCCGAAGTCCACCCCGCTCTTGTCGGAACGTGGCTTCATCTCCAGCCGGAAGCGCTTGTTGTCCTTCCTACACAGCCAGAGGGTCTTGAGCAAAGGAATGGTGGCCCGGCAGTTCTTGCAGGTGACGGTCCGAGCCCACAAGTAGGCTACGGTTGGCTTGCCGTCCACCGTCGGGTAGAAGCGCTCCAGGTCGCGCCGCGCCCGCTCCAGAACCCAGTGGCCCCACGCCCGCACGTGCCACGAGAGATCGGCTTCCTCCGCTTCCAGCAGGCTGGGCTGTGCTGCGGCTTCTTTCTTGCCTCTGCCCTTACGACCGTTGCCCCTGGTCTTCCAGTAAGCCGCCATGAACTCTTCGGACTCCAGAGCGAAGCGCGGCAAGGGTCGCTTCTGCCCCGCCAGCCGCTGCGGGTACTCCAGGGTGCACTTTAGGATGAACCACGCCACGGGGTTGATATCGATGGCCGTAACCTCGCAACCCAGGCGCATGGCCTCCAGAGGGATGGCCCCACCCCCGGCGAAGGGGTCCAGGACCCGGGGCGCTCGGCCGCCGTACGCCTTCTTGATCTCCTCTCGAAAGAACTCCAGGGCAGGGCCATTCTCTCGCCCCCAATGGAGAATGCCCCCCTCAGTCTCTTCCTTAATGACCGGGACGTTGCGGCCGCCGACGTTCTTGAAGGTGTTCCTGATCACCACCCTGCCACCCAACAGTTCCAGCAGGCGCTTACGCTCCGCCTCTGTGCCAGGATCGGGAAGCAGGGTCGCGATGAGCGCGGCACGAGAGGCCGCTAAGGGGCGTCGCGCCGGCCAGATGTGGAGCGTGGAGATGTGGCCGTGCCGCACATTTTTCTCGTGGACGGAGTCCAGCGACGCCTGCTTCAACGGAAAGGCCACCTCGATGAGACGAGGGCGATCAACGGTCATGCTTCAGCCTTCCTGTCTTCCAGATATCGCTTGAACTTGCGTGTCACCAAGTTCAGGAAGCTGGCTGCGAGAGAATAGGCTAGGTATGCATCCTCCTTACCGCCAACAAATACATCTTTCACCCCAGAGTCGCCGACAGGATGCAATAAGTCGCTAGCGTAGCCGTACAACCGCCCTACGGCTTGCACGATGTTCCTGCTCTTCTCCTCTTCAAGTCCCGTCGAGCTTGTGATCAAAGTGGTAATGAACCTACTCACGTCCAGCTGCTTCGAGGACTCCTGGAAGAGTCCCCAAAACTCCCTGGACTGCCGCACGACATCACGCCATTCTCCACCCTGTAAGTCTCTGTTCATCTGCTGCAGCACCGTACCTGCTCTCTCGAGCCGACCCGCGAACTCCCTATCGTCGTCCCTGACGATGGCGTTGTCCACTGCAATTGACCCAGGCTCAGCGATTTCGACGAGTAGAACACGACCGAGGCCGAGGGCGGGAGCAAAATCATGCACCCAATCGCTCGACGTGATGGTATGACTCAGCCTTGTGCTGAGGCGCTTGAATTGAAGGAACGGCTGACTCGGGCTCACAAGGATTCTGAGGTTCTGATTGCTGCTGTCAGAGCGGCGCCACGACGAAAGAACAACAGCGGAATCCTCGTCAATCTGTTGCCCGTGGCGGAAGTCTCCCAGGGATACATTGACGCTGGCAAAGTCGATGCTGAGGTCGAATGACAATTGTACGTCCCGCTTGCGCTCCTTCATCCTCAGGCTCTCAACGTGGTCGAGGACACGTCCCTCCAAGGGGCAGTAGGACACTCGTCGCACATCCCTTCGATGGCGGGTCTGCTGGCTACTAATGCTATCCAGATTCAACTGCCAAAGAGATTCTTCCCGTTCCCCCGGCGCTTCTTGTAACGGCAGCAAGGGCCCTACGACAGCTCCGTCTGCGGCCAAGACGTGGCCAATGATCGAGAACCACACCACGCTCTCTTCAAACTCGTGAGCTACGGTGACCGAGAGTGCAGGCACGATGCTCCTAGACAATGGACTTACCGCAACAATCCTCATTCTCCTCTCCTACTGTGCTGACGTGTCAACTGACCTCCGCCGCCTGGAATACGGCCTGTCCATCCACTACCACACCACCCTTGGCACGCACCAGCAGCGTGGCGAATGGGTCCGCAACTCGCAGCAGCCGTGGAGATGCGGCAGCACAATCGTACACCACGTAGAGCCAGTACTGCTCCCGGAGGTTGGCGGCTTTCGCCCACTCGTTCTCCTTCAGCTCCACGTCGCCCACGGCCCGGCGTCCCTTGACCTCGATGCAGCGCTGCTCTCCGTCTCGTCGACGGGAGAGGAGGTCGAAGCCGGGCCACTGGTCTAGCCCGATCAGGCGGGCCTTCTCGGGTGTGGACACATCGTGCACCTGGGCGCCCTGGGCTTCCTCGTATGCCCGGGCTACTTGCATGGCGATGCGCTCGACCTCCCTGTCGTGCCGCTCTCGGTCCTCGGGGTCCGCCGACGGAAGGACCAGGGCGTGCGCTAGGAACGTCGCCTCGCCCGGCTCCACGAGCTCTATCTCGCGCCGCAATATCCCGAGGGCACGCTCTTCCCTCGCCTTGAGTTCTTGTTGCCTCCGCCGCACTTCTTCCAAGCGTCGCCTCGCCGCCTGCTCGCCCCTGTTCGCCTGTTCACGCAGTCTGGCACGCAGGTCCAGAAGTTCGGCCTCCTGGTAATCGAACCCTTTCCGGAGGAACTCCTCTCTATCCTTTAGCGAAATGGTGAGCCTTCGCCGGTGCTCCTCGACAAGGGGCCCCAGTACGGAGCTGTGGAGGTAACTCTCGGCGCGGGCGATCGCCGCATCTATCCGTTGATGCGCCGGCCAGGCCGTTGGTGGAACATGCTCCGCCGGGCGCAACAGCATGAGCTGCTCTACCGGACATGGGAGCGGTTCCCCATCCAGCGACTGAGTGACAGCAGCAAGGTGGACATCCAACACCTGGTCGGCTCGGAAGGACTCCGGGAAATCGGGATCGGCAACCCGGACCACGGTCACCAGGCCCAAGTGGTAGAGGTACGGCTCGGCCGCATAGGGGTCGACAAAGACCCCACCCCTGAGGGCGATCTCGGCAACCCCCTCGCAGAAGTACGAGCGGTATCTGTCGAAGAAGCGCTCACCCGGACGAAGCCACAACACGTCTTCATCAGGTCCAGGTTTGTGCACGGTCATCGGCAACGGCCTTCCGCCAGTTGCCTCCTCCAGCGCCAGGCCGAGTGCAATCGGCAGCCGCTCCAGATGAAAGCGTCCGTCCAGGTCCCCGCGTATGGCGACTCCAAGGCGCGGAGCGCTCTTCTGGATAAAGCTCTGGACGTAACCGGGGAGAAGGCGGTGCAACTGGTCGCGGTCACGCTGGGCCAGCAGAGATGGAAGGAGCGATACCACGTCCCCCCCGGTGCTTCTGAGCTTGGTATCGGCTTCCTGAATGGCTCGCACCTGCTCCGTTGTAAGAAAGCCCTCGACGCGGCTGGATTCTTCGTCGGCGCGGTCCTCGACCACCGCCCGCATGATGACCTCTGCCAGAGATACTCCCTGGAACTGTCGCCCAATGACGTCGAAGACTTTGTCCGAGCCCAGCTCCCGCCGGATGGTCTCCAGCTTGTCCAGAAGTGTCCTCAGGACACGACCCTCGCGGGTCTTGTTGGCAACCAGATTGACCAGCACCACAGGATCGTGCGTCTGCTTGTAGCGGTGAATGCGGCCGAAGCGTTGCTCAATCCGCGCCGGGTTCCACGGGATGTCGTAGTTCGCCATGATCCAGCAGAACTGCAGGTTGATGCCCTCGCCCGCCGCATCGGTGGCCACCATGAATCGGCACCGCTTCCGAAACTCTTCCATCTGGGCTTCCCGTTCCGGGTACGGCATGCCACCATGGATGCGGGCAACCTGGCCGGTGTAGCCCATGCCTTCCAGTCGATGGACTAGGTAGTCCATGGTGTCGCGGTGCTCCGTGAAGATCAGCAGCTTCTCATCCCGAAACTCCGGGTCCCGGATCACCTCCCAGAGGCGGTCGAACTTCGACTCATCGCCGCGTTCGTAGACGCGCCGCGCCAGAGCCAGCAGCTCCTCGACCTGGGTCTTCTCTGCCCGAAGCTCGGCGAGGGTGGTCGCGGTGGTGGCGCCCATGGCGTCCTCCTCCACCGCGTCGCGCTCTTCACGGCCGTCCACCGTTCCCTCTTCGTCGCTGGTCCTCTCCTCCTCGATGTCCGGGATGCGGAGTCGTCGCTGATCGGCCTGGAGTTGCTCTTCGGTCAGCGCCCTCGCTACCACTCTGCTTATGAAATCGCTCAGCCGGTCCCGCCGGCGTTCGAGCGAGCGGAGTAGCGCCCAGGTGGAGCTGGCGGCCCGGCGCTGCAGAATGCTCATGGCAAGCCGGGCGGCGGAGCGGTTCAACACCCGGGCCCGGTTGTAGTGAAAGCGCACATAGTCGGTCAGTTGCTCGTACAGCTCCCACTCGGGCGGAGTGAGGTCGTACCCTGCCGTGTGACTGAGTCTGGTAGGGTAGATGCGCGTGCCGTCAAACCTGACCATCTCCTCTTTGCTGCGCCGCAGAAAGTATCGTGCCCGAGCTTCGGCCGGGAAGGAGTTGAAGGCATCGACCGTTCGGAGCGCGGAGGGTTCGAGAAGCCGCCACAGGGCGAAATACGGGAAGTCCTTCCCCATGTGCGGCGTGGCGGTGAGGAGCACGAGATGATGTGCGTGCCAGGAGAGACGTCGGGGCGGTCGGGTTTCCTGAAGTGGCTCCGCTCCGGCCAGAAGCTCTGCCAGCTTGTAGCGGTCGGTCGTCTCGTAACTGCCGTCGGCGTTGCGCATGGCGGATAGCTTGTGGGCTTCATCGAACACCACCAGATCATACGGCTCCGTCTCAGGCGCCGCGAGTCGCTCGAAGGCCCTACCGCCGGCGAGCGTATCCACACTGGCAACCACCAGCTCGCTCCCAGGGCCGGCAAAGGGATTCTCATCGCGACAGTCGGCGCCCGTCACTTCGCGAAACTGCAGTGAGAAGAGGACGCGCATCTCTCGTTTCCAGTTGCCCACCAGCCCGGCAGGAGGCACGATGAGGACGCGCCGGAGTAGCCGACGACTGAGCATCTCCCGGATGTAAAGGCCCGTCATGACGGTCTTTCCAGCGCCGGCATCGTCTGCTAGAAGAAACCGGAGGCGCGGTTGCGAGAGCATGTGGCGGTAGACCGCGATGATCTGGTGGGGGAGAGGATCGATCAGCGCCGTTTCCGTGCCGAACACCGGACTGAACAGGTGCCCGTAGCGAAGGCGCTCGCCCTCGATGAATAGCCGTACCGTCTCGGGATCCGCCTGGAAATCGGTGACCGGCACGCGCGGAGCCGTTGCGTACTCGGCCCGTCGTTCCCCGATGGCGCTTGCGGATGTGCGATGGTGGCCGGATGCCCGCGCGGCCAATGCGACCAGAGCTCTCATGGCCAGCCGATTCGGGCGGGCCTGGCCGTTCTCCCACCGGCTGATGGTCACGTAGGTCACGCCGAGGTGCTCGGCAAGTTCAGCTTGAGTCATGCCGATCTCACTACGAAGACCCTTTATCCATTCGGGAGAACCGACCGTTCCCGTAACCAAAACCGCGCCCCCGGCAGGAACTTAACGAACTATAACATGGTAGGAGCGCAGGTTCAAGCGGTCCTATCCCCACGTGCCCTGCAACGGGGGGATTTGACACGAGAGACGTGAGGGGGCTCGCTCTTCTCGTGTCAGGCCTGCGCGGGACAACAAAAAAGGCCAGCTCACGCAAGGACGGCATGCTCGCTTCCCTGATGAGCCGGCCTGGTTGTGCTCCAGTAGATTAGTCGTCGAACAGGGCGATCTGACCTTCGGGCACCGGCTTGCGGCGCGGTTTCGGCCGCCGCACCCGATGCGCGAGCTCCTCGAAGCTCATCATCCGGCCATTAGCTCCCGGAGTTGGCCCGTGCGCTATACACGGCTCGGCCGGTGTCTCGCCGTTGAAGACCCGCTGCCAGAGATCGGCGGCATCGCCCTCGGGCAAGAACCTTTCGGGTATCGGCGGCATCGGTCTCGCCGGGATCTCCCACTCGCCGTCGACCAGGTAGTCCTCGGCCTCGGCCTCGATGGCCTGCGTTTGTGCGAAGAGGGCTTCGAGCGACCGCTCCTCGCCACTGCCCTGCTCGGTCAGGCGACGGGCTAGGGACAGGAACACGTCCTGTTCGCCACCCTCCAGCGCGGCCAGACCGTCCTCGGGCAGCTCCCCCTCGATCATCAACGAGGAGCGCATCTTGGCGGCCACAAGCGCCAACGCCTCGGCCTGCAAGGTGCCCTCGTAGACCAGGTACGTCACCTCCACCGGCTGCCGCTGCCCGATCCGCCAGGAGCGTCGGCTCGCCTGGCGCAGGACGTAGACGGAGTACTCCGGCTCGAACCAAACGACCGAGGGCCAATCGACGAGATCGAGGCCGGTCTGCACCAGCCGAGGATGGCAGATCAGCACGTCGGCCCCCTCGCGCACCCGGGCCGCCACCCACTCCTCGCGCCGGTCCGCCGAGACGGTGCCGGCCTTGAGCACGGCCACCCGGAACCCCTCTCGCTCCAGAATCAGCCGCAGGCGAGGGCTGATATCCCGACTCTCGGTGTGGGTGATGAACACCAATACACATCGTCCGCGTGTCCGCTCACGGCGCACCAGATCGACGAGCGCACGCTCCTTGGGATAGAGCACCTCTGTCGGCAGCGCGGGCGCGTGGGCGATCACGCTGCCGGTCACGTGGTCTACGACCGTCTCCCCTTTGGTGCAGGCGTCCGGATAGGCGAGCAAGGCCTGGAGGTAGGCGGCCAGCAGCCGCTTTGAGCCTTGCTGCAGCGCGGCCGCCACTGCCTGCCAGAGGTCGCTGGCGAGACGGCGGTAGCAGCTCGCCTGCGAGGGCTCCTCACCCCCTCTTCCCGCCTCGAGCGGGAAGAGAGCGACCCGCTCCGTGTAGGTCGGCAGGTTCTGCGCGACATCGGCCAGGCGGAGAAACACCGTGTTCCCGATTAGGTGGAACAGAACCGCCGGCGAGACGCCCGGCTTCTCGGCCGTACGGGTCAGGTAGCCGCGGCGCTTCGAGTGGCGGCCGTCGTCGGTGTAGGCATCGGGGTCTTTCGTCGTGATCCGCTCGATGATGCCGTACCGGCCGACCCACTTCGCCTCCTCCCGGTAGCCGAACTCCAAGCGCGCGGCCGGCGAGAAGCGCCAAAGCAGGTAGAACAGCGTCGAGCTGTAGCCGCCGAAGATCGTCCCGGTGAGCGTCAATGCCTTGCCGCATACCGCGGCGAGCGCGCCGGCAGCCAGTCCCTGGGCCGAACCACGGGCCTTGTACTCATGACCTTCGTCCACAATCAGCAGGTCGAAGTAGCCCGCCATCCGGTGTCGGATGTAGTCGGCGAGGGGGAATCGACGCGGCCCTGTCCGGTCGGCCTGCCAGAGCGGCCCGCCACAGGCAAGGCAGC
>JAJZQK010000119.1 GCA_021847625.1 Chloroflexota bacterium | reverse complement strand
GGCGGGCCGATCCTCCGCGGTCCCCTCCAGCCACGGTCGCGGGTTCCCCTCGCCGTAGGGGAGGAGGTTGTAGGCGAGCGTCTGGAAGAGGTTCTCCCCCTCCACGAAGAAGACGTAGCCCGTCGACCACGTGCCGGCGCTGAAGAAGAGGCCCTGGCTCGGGTCGCGGGTGCCGCTGGCGCCGTAGTGCTGGGCCACCAGCAGCTCGACGGCGGCCTCGGCCGGGCCCAGGGCCAGGTCCCCGGTCGTCACCTCGTGGTTGTAGAAGGGGGCCGCCTGCATCCCGGGGAACAGCAGCCCGACCGACCACGGCTGCACCCGCCTATCCTCCCATTGGTAGAACGGGCGCTCGGGGTGGAAGAGGTCGAAGCGGGACTGCCATTGGCCGAGGTATCTATCCAGCGCACCCTCTTCCCAGCGCTGCCCCTCCCAGAGGCGGGACCAGGCGGCGGCGTTGGGGACGAGCTCGACCCGGTGCAGCACCGCCAGCAGCAGCCGGTAGACGGCCGCCGTCTCCAGCGGCGTGGCTCCCTCCACCGCCCGCAGCTCGTGGGCGCGGGCGAGGGCCTCGTAGAGGCCCACCTTCAGCGGCCTGCCGTCCCGGTCCAGGCACGGCAGCCAGGGTTCACGCGTCAGGTCGAACGAGAAGCTCATCGATCCTCCTTTTCCACTCGCAACCCAAGTTCGCGGTCGAGCAGAAGCGACAATCCCCGGCCCACCAGCGGGCAGACGCCGTCCGTGAAGACGGCGAGCCGGCAGTGCCGCAGGGCCGGGTGCTCGCCCCAGGCATGGGGCGGCTCCTGGTCGTGGAAATACGCCACGACATCCGGCCGCTGCACGCTGAGGCCCCGGCGCAGCAGCCGGCGGGCATCCTCCTGGGATACCGACTCCCCCTCCCCGCACATCGTGTCCTCGCCGTCCGGCTCGCCCGCCAGGGTGCCGTCGGGCAGCCGGTGCAGGCAGATGAGGGTGAGGCCGGGGCTCGCCTCGCGGGTGAGGGCCTGCATCGCCGCGTGCACCTCCGGCGCGTCCTCGGCCAGGTCGGGGCGCTGCGCGCCCAGGAAGCCCTCGTCCTGGGGCGTCGCCACCAGGCGCTCGCGAGCCTCCTTGACGGAACGGGCCCGCCGCCGCTCCAACTTATCGCGGGCGGCGGCCAGGGCGGGCGTGGCCGCCTCCGTCGTCTCCTCCCCGTAGACCTCCTCGACCAGGCACGCGCTCTCCGCCGGAAGGACCAGCGACTCCCTCCGCTGCAGGCAGCCGGCGGTGCGCAGGAGGTAATAAGGCGCGTAGACGTGGGCCGAGGCCCCGAAGTCCGGATCGTCGGTGGGCGTCTCGCGCGGCGCCACCACGGCCAGCTCCGGCCCGTCCGCCGCGCCCGGGCGCTCAGGGCGATGGTGGCGCCAGAGGCGTCCGGCCCTCTGTATCAGCAGGTCGATCGGGCAGAGGTCGCTGACCATGTAGTCGAAGTCCAGGTCCAGGCTCTGCTCGATCACCTGGGTCGCCACGACCACCGCCCGCTCCGGCCGCTTAGCGCCTTTCTTGAAGCGCGCGAGGACCGTCTCCTCCTCCGCCTGGCGCCAGGCGAAGGGGAACCGGGCGTGGAAGAGGCGACAGTCCTCGGCCGGGACGAGGTCGGCCTCGCGCACGGCCCGGTAGACCAGCTGGGCCCGGCGGACCGTGTTGCAGATGACGGCCGCGCAGCCGCCGTCGGCGAGCCTCTCGCGGAGATAGGCGACAACGTCTTCCGGTTCGCTCCCCAGACGGCGCAGCCGTATCCGGCGGCTGTCGCCCACGGACAGGGGGTACGTCCTCACCCGGCCCTCGGCGGCGACGGTGAGGCAAGGGGAGGGCGGCAGGGTTGCGGCATTCGCCGACGCCGTCCCGGCGTAGGCGGCGAGCATCCGCCGCCTCGTCTCTTTTGGCAATGTGGCGGAGAGGACGATGACCGAGGTGCCCGCCGCCCGCAGCCATCCCAGCAGGCGCAGGAAGAGCTCGTTCATGTAGGTGTCGTAGGCGTGCACCTCGTCGAAGATCACGACCTTGTCCGCCAGGCCGCTGAGGCGCACGAAGAAGTGCCGCGTCTGGAGCACGGCCAGGAAGGCCTGATCGACGGTGCCGACCCCGAAGGGGGCGAGCAGGCTGCGCTTGCGCGGCAGGAACCACTCCAGTGCCGCTACCCTGTGTTCGGTGTCCTCGCCCACCTCGGCCAGGCGGGGGACGTCGTGGCCCTCCGCGAGCAGGGCCTGGCCGTGCGCCAGCTGGAGGTTGACGAGCTCGCCGGGGTAACGTTTGGCCAGGAAGCCGGCGACGCGGCCGTGCATCTGGTTGCTGGTGGCGGTAGTGGGCATGGCCACGTAGAGCCCCCGCCCGCCGGAAGACTGCAGCCATTCGTCCGCCAGATAGAGGGCGGCCTCCGTCTTGCCGGAACCGGTCGCCGCCTCGACGATCGCGAGGGCAGGGGGACTTGCTTCCCGCGCGGTCCGGATGGCGGCCGCCTGCACGTCGTTGGGCGGAAACGGGAATAGGGACGAGAACTGCGTCCTGCGTCCGCTCGCCTGCCATGAGTCCCAGCCCAGATCACGGACGGTCGCCTTCGCCCACCCCCGCGACCGTTCGGCGTACTCGGGCAGCGCCAGGCCCGCATCCGGACACCAGAACCGGTCGGCGATCGAGGCGATCCAGTCGGCGACGCTGACCCACCCTCCCAGGAGGGCGAGGTAGGCGTTGAGTTCGGCGTCGTCAGCGGGCAGCGAGACTGACGGTGGGGCGAACACCTCGCGCACGGCCGCCACCAGTTGGGCCCGGGCACCCGCCCAGGTGGGCCCGCCGAGGTTAGCCTTGCGGTGGAGTTCGTCGCCCAGGGCGGGGAACGAGCCGTGATGGCCGCCCAAGGTCACCGCCAGCAAGGTTGCCGCCCAGCCCCCGACGCCGAACGCGGGCAGAGCATCTTCCAGGATCCAGGTCGACACCACGCCGTGCGGTCGGCACCCGGTCGGGCGCAAGAAGGGGAAGCCGGCTGCGAGGAGGCGGCCCGCGGCGGGGGGATACTTGGCCTGGAAGGCCGGCCCCGCCTTGCCGATGTCGTGGAGGGCGGCCCAGGTGGCGAAGACCCGGCCGGCCTGCGCCTCGTCGGTGCCCACGGCGGCGGCGAAATGGGCTCGGGTGGCCGGGGGGAAGGCACGCTCCCAGAGGGCCAGCGCCACCTCCCCGGCATCCAACAGGTGGTACAGCAGGGCATGGGTCTCATCGCTGCCCTTCCGGGTCTTGGCCCAGAGCATCCGGGCTCGCTCTTCAGCCATCAACGAGCCTCCCTTTGCGCGTAAAGGGTGCTGATCGCCTCCGCCTGGCGGCGGACCTCTTCGGCCAGCCAGGCGGGCCGCAGCACCTCGGCGTCGGCCCCGTAGTAGAGCACCCAGCGCACGAAGGCCGGCGTCACGCCCACCCGCAGCGAGAAAAGGAGCGTCCCGTCGGCCTGCCACTCCGCCTGCTGGGAGGGGTGCCACCGCTCCTCGGATACCCAGCGCCCAGCCCGGGGGCGCAAGCGGATCTGCACCAGCTCCGGCTCCCGGGCCACCCCGCGCATCAGGCCCCAGCCCTCCCCCAGGTAGGCCGCCACGTCGAAGTCCGCCGGCATCGTGAAGCGCTCGGCGGTGGGCCTGAGGTGCTGGATGCGATCGACCTTGAAGACCCGCACCTCCCGGCGCAGGTGGCAGTAGGCGACCAGATGGAACGAGCGCACGTAGGGCACCAGGGCGTAGGGGTCGACCGCCCGCTCCGTCACCTCGCCATCCCGCGAGGCGGTAGCGTAGCTCATCGTCACCGTCGTGCGCGTGGCGATGGCCTCCTGTAGTACTTCGAGGAGCCGCTGACGGCGAGGATCGGCCCCGGTGGCCGTGCCGTCCGTGTGCAGGGCGCCCAGCAGGTGGCGCAGTTCCGGGGGAAAGAGGGCCTCCAGACGGGCGAGGGCGGCGGCCAGCTGGGCCGAGTCCACCCCGGCGGTGGCCTGGCCGACGCCGGCGGCCAGCAGCAGGGCGACGGCCTCGCCGAAGGCGAAGGTGACCGCGGGCAGGGCCCGGTGCTCGGTGAAGTAGTAGCCGGTTTGGCAGTGGTCGAGCGGCATGTGCAGGCGGTGGACGATGATCTCCAGGTCCTGCTGGAGGCGCCGCTCGCTGATCTCGAAGGCGCGGGCCAGGTCCCGGCGCGTCCAGACCTTGGGGCGGGAGGCGATGCGGGCGATGATGTCGAGCACCCTCGCCACGCGTTTGGTCTCCTCCAGGACGCCGGGGCTGTCGTTCCACAGTTCCACCGATTGCACCTCCGCTAGTCTCTCGCGACGGGTCGCGAACCTTCCGTTATGTGCCTATCCTAGCAGGGGAGGTGGGAAGCCCCCTCTTCTCACGGTTCACGCGCGGGTGGATCTTGCTGGATGAACGATCGGGGCACGGCCCGGCACGCCAGCCTAAGCAAGAGCGAGCGGGCGTCAGCGTGCTCGTACTATACAGCGGATGGACCTTGCCGTCAACGGCATCTGTGCCGACCTGCCAAGTGTCAGCTTCGCCGACCTCCCGATTTCCGCCACGCACTTTCGCTTGCATGCGCCGCAGCGGCCTGAGAGGGCGGACAGGACTAGACACACTGCTGTATAAGGCAGATCGCCTGGGGTTCTGCAGCCGGTATGGCAGGGAGACCCTGCGCAAGCTGGTCGTGGAACACGGGGTCAGCCACGAGACGATAAGGGCCGTCATTCACTGGGTGGTCGGTCAGGGCTGACGACTACGGCGCTGTGCGTCGAAGTCGGCGACCTGGACAGCACCACGAGCTCTGCAGGGCTGCCGGGAGGCTTCTTTGCGGCGGTTGCGAGGATCATGGTTCCCGTCGTGGCGATGGCGCCATAGGCCATTGAACTCCATAGCCTAGGGCCGCGCCGGCTAGTCACAGATGATGGAATAGGCTTCGGGGGCGGAGCACGTCGAGTATCTGAATGGTGTCGGCCCCTTTCGGCCAGGGGCCCGCGCATCGGGGGGTGTTCTCCTCGGTTACCGCCCTGCCCTCCGTCGAACGCAGCAGATCGCTTTGATCCATGGCACCGACCTATGGATGTTCATACCGCAGGAACGCCCTCGCCGGCCCATCTCTCACTGGTGTTCGCGATAGGTCTACGTGCTTGGACTCCGATGCTGCCGCCCACGGAAGTACTACCCTTGGGTTATTCTGCCTTTGCCAGTGAGTTGAGGCCGCCATTTCGATACTGGAATACGGCCTTCTCTTCCTTCGAGAAGAAGTAGATCGTGTTGGGGCCCTTCCACCAGACCAGGAAGCCGCGCTCGGTGCTCTGGTGCAAGTTGCCGTCCTTGTCGGCGATGGCTTCCTCGATGGCGGGTCCGACGCGGTCTGCCGCGGCCTCGAAAACCGGCAGGAATGGCTCCGCGAACGCTCGTCCCGCTGGTGTCGGAGTCGCTGGTCCCGCGGTCGGGGCTGGCTTGGCCGCCTGGCCAATGCCAGCTTGTCCGGACGCAGGCTGATCCCGCGGGATGCCAAGCGCGTCCTGCAGGCTTCCTCGTGTCTGGGCAACCCAGCGGTCGGCAGTATCGGGCAGCGCGCCAATACCGCCCTCTCTCTCCACTACCTGCATGCCGAGCAGGGCGAGGGCTACCACGGCGATCACTGCGGCAGCGCGTTTTGCCCAGCTGAAGACTGGTCTCCACGAGGGCAGCAATGGCCTGTGCAGCACTTGGCAGCCGAGAGCCTTGGCCTCACCTTTGGCGCTCTGTGGCACCAGCGTGAGGGTTACGTCGTACTGTTTCTGAGGGCCAACCCACATCGAGCGCTTCGGACGCACGGTCAGCATCACCTCTGCCGTAGGGGGTGGGGTGCCCGCGGGCACGGTTGGCTCGGGCGGCTGGAGGGAGAAGCGACAGCCCTCCTCCCTATCTGTGACCGAGGGTGCCAGGGTGACGTCGACGTTGCCGCGGTTGATGATCCTTACCCTGAAGTCGGCCTTACGAAGGCAAGCTGCTTTGGTTGGTGGCAGTATCTCCGCCACGTACACCGCGAAGCCCCGGATCACCAGCTTGCCTTCCACGACGGCGCTCTCGCCCGTTGCCGCCCGCGAGGTTACACGCAGACTGTACGGGTACTCCCCTGCCTTTGCACCGTCTTCCTTGCGCGGATGAACCTGGATGCGTACCTCGTCGCGATCCTGGGGGAACAGCGAGACACTTGATAAGGGTAGCGTGTACCACCCCGTATCCAGCCCTTGCAGCTCGATGCTGTACTGGTCGACGTAGTCGGCGACGTTCTGGATCGCCAGCACGATCTCCTTAGGCTCGCCGTCCGCCTCGACCTCAACGAGCGCGGGCTGCAGTGAGACCCGAATCTTATCTGACATGGCTAGCACCTCCCGTTCGCCGGGGCCCACCTACCGTATCGGCGAGGTGGGTCTGATCGGTACCACTCCTGCTACGAGTGGCCATTGAATGACGCTGATGCTGTTGCTGTTCAGGTTCGTGACGTAAATCGTGTTGCCATCCGGCGTGATCGCCGCGTCCTGCGGGCTGTTGCCGACCTTGAGGGTGAACCGTACGGCGCGCGGGCCAACCTCCACCACGCTCACGTCGTCGCTTCCCTCGTTCATCACGTAGACCCAGCGACCCTCCGGTCCCGCCGCCACCCCGACGGGTGAGCTACCCACTCTGACGGTGGCGACCACAGCATTGGTCTTGACGTCGATTATCTGTAGGCTGTTCAGCTGCCGGTTGGCGACGTAGACGAGGTCGCTCTTGGGCGCGGCGGCGATGCCGATAGGCGAGCCACCGACCTTGATTGTGGCTAGCGGCGCCTGCCGAGCGGTCGGAATACCGCTGAAGACGGTCACCGTACCGGCGCTCGTGTTCGCGACATAGGTGCGCGAGGCGTTCGGCAGGATGACCACCCCGCGTGGCCCGTCGCCGACCGTCGCCGTCCATGAGGAGGACGAGCTACTGATTACGCTTGCTAAACCGGGACTGCTAGTGCCGCTATTGGCGACAACTACTGGTAACCCGTTGGGTGCGTTCGGCGCCACGGCCAAGCCGTAGGGCGAGGCACCAGTGGAACGTCCCCAGTCGGGGAACTCCGACCCGAGCGGCGGCTGAAGGTCGACGACGTTCAGGTAGTTGCTGCCTCGGTTGGCCACATACAGCCAGCGACTGTCGGGACTGATTCCGACGTCGACAGGTTGGTTGAAGGGACGAGTGACGCGAATCACGCGCCTAGTAGCCGGATCGATGGCGTCGACCACGTTCCCTCCCATCGCCGGCACGTAGAGCCAGCCCGTCGAGGGGCGGCGGGCGATCCCTACCGGCCTGGCATCCACGGTAATCGTGTCGACCACGGACGGCCGCGGCGTCGGCGTTCGCGTGCTAGTGGGCGTGTGGGTGAACGTGGGGGTGAACGTGGGCATCGCTGTGGACGTGGGGGTGAAGGTGGGTGGAGTGGTAGGAGTGGTCGTAATCACGATCGGAGCGTATGCCGTGGGCGTCGGCGTCTCCGTGCTGGCCGGCGCAAAAGTAGGGGTCGGCGTGAATGTCGGCACAGCGGTCGATGCTGGCCGGATGCGCACGGCGCTACTCACTTCGCCGGCGACGTTGGCCGCGCGTAAGATAACATAACGATCCGTCTTCGTCGTGACTTCTAATCGACCCGTTGGGACAGGTATGGGCTGGCCATCGATCTCTGCCTCGGCCGCTCCCGCCACCTCCCAGCGCAACTCCACCGCAGCGCCGGGTGGAGCCACCTCGCTGCTGGATAGGAAGTACTTGATAATGGGTGGCCCGAGCACCACGAGACTGGTCCGCTCAGAGGCTTCTCCGCCCTCGCCGAGGGCCGTTACTAGGTAGCTCCCTTGTCTGAACGGCTCCCCAAGTGGCCCTGCTCCTTCCCAGTGGCCCTCGCTCTCGCTCGCCTGGTCTACTTCCCAGTCCACCACAGCTCCGTTCGGTGTGTAATTGACGTTTGCCTGCAGATCAAGGCGCTTGACCGCAGGAGGCAGTTTCTCACCAGCCCCATCGCCTGCCCCTGGCATCCCCACCGTAGGAGCTGGTTTGATGGGTGCGG
>JAJZQK010000118.1 GCA_021847625.1 Chloroflexota bacterium | reverse complement strand
CAGCCCCGCGCCTAGCGCCACCCGCTTGGCAAAATCCTCGGTGAGCAGATCCTCGGGGGCGTGGCCGTCTGAGTTCACCAGGAATCGCACGCCAACCTCCGAGCCGACCTGCCAGACCCTCCCATTTGTCAAGGAATGCCCTTTTCGAGCGCTAAGCTCGACGAAGATGCCGTTGGCGACCGCCGCCTGGGCCTCCTCTCTTGTCAGCAACCCGGGATGGGCTAGCACGTCCACCTCCGGGCAGCGCAGGGCGGCAAGGTTCGTCCCCGGCTCCACCGGCTCGACGATGGTCTCCCCATGCACCACTACCAGGGCCGCCCCGAGCGACTTGGCCTCGCGCGCGAGTTCCGCGACCACGGCCGCCGGGACGTGCGTGATCTCCACCGCCGGCAGCGCCAGAATCGCCCAGTGACGGTTCACCACCTCGCACTCCCTCTTGACCTGCTCGAGCACCGCCTCCAGGTTGCCGGCGCCAACGTGGTCGGCAATGGCAATCGCCGTGTAGCCATTCACCGCCGCTCGTCTGACCAGCTCGGACGGTGAGAGCTCGCCGTCGCTAAGAAATGTATGCGTGTGAAAGTCGTACAACATACCGGTAAGATAGCAGGAACCGTTGCCGCCCGCAAGCTGATCTACTGCTTGACAGGCAAGCAGGGCTCGTATAGTATACAATCAGCTCATGCCGGCTGGCGCCAGCACGGAGTGGGGACGTGGCGTGGTCTGCCAACGCCCTCACCTGCCCTCGGCCTCCGGTTCGCGGTTTCGACCGGGTCCGCCTGCTACGAGGGTGCCTCCGCTACGGTGGCTATCCACCGATCTCGCGGGCCGGCGATTCACCAGAGAGTCAGTATATTAAGGAGTCACAATAAGTGGGCAAGATCAGGGTGGCGATTGTCGGGGTGGGGAACTGCTGCTCCTCGCTCGTCCAGGGCGTCCAATACTATAAGAACGTGGAAGAGGGGGCAGATGTGCCCGGCCTCATGCACGTGAACCTCGGTGGCTACCACATCGGCGACGTCGAGTTCAGCGCGGCCTTCGATATCGACCAGAACAAGGTGGGCAAGGACCTGTCCGAGGCCATCTTCACCGAACCTAACAATACCTTTAAGTTCAGCGACGTCCCCAACCTAGGGGTGCCGGTATCTCGAGGAATGACCCACGACGGGCTGGGCCTCTATCTGTCCCAGATGATCAAGAAGGCGCCGGGCCCGACCGCCGACATCGTCGGCATACTCCGTGACACCAAGACCGACGTCGTGGTCAGCTATCTCCCCGTGGGGAGCGAAGAGGCCACCAAGTGGTATGTCGAGCAGGTGCTCGCCGCTGGCTGCGCCTTCGTCAACTGCATTCCCGTTTTCATCGCTCGTGAGAAGTACTGGCAGAATCGCTTCAAGGAGCGTGGCGTGCCGATCATCGGCGACGACATCAAGTCCCAGGTCGGCGCTACGATCACCCACCGGGTGCTGGCGCGCCTCTTCCGCGACCGCGGCGTCAGGTTGGACCGCACCTACCAGCTAAACTTCGGCGGCAACACCGATTTCTACAACATGCTGGAGCGCTCGCGCCTGGAGTCCAAGAAGATCTCCAAGACCAACGCCGTGACGTCCCAGATCGAGTACGATCTGGGTACCGAGAACGTGCACGTCGGGCCAAGCGACCACGTGCCGTGGCTGACCGATCGCAAATGGGCCTACATCCGCCTGGAAGGGACCACCTTCGGCGATGTCCCCCTCAACGTGGAAGTGAAGATGGAGGTCTGGGATTCGCCCAACTCCGCCGGCGTCGTCATCGACGCCATTCGCTGCGCCAAGCTTGCCTTGGACCGGGGTCTCAGCGGCGCCTTGATTCCGCCTTCCGCCTACTTCATGAAATCGCCGCCCGTCCAGTATACCGACAACGAGGCGCGCCAAATGGTGGAGGACTTCATTAAGGAGACCCCAAAGGAGACTCCACCAGCGTAGCCAATCCGGAACCGCTATGTTATCATTCGCTTCCGAGGTTTGTAGACAGTAGGAGAGGTGGAACAGGGTGGCTGAGACAACGCAAGGCCGTCAGGCAGATATGGGAACTAGAATTGTCGCGCTGTCCAATAGCATCCATCTAACCTACTGGCTTGTCGTCGCCGGGAGCTTAATTGCCCGGTTCATGCCCCTGCGGGTGAGTTACGCGGTGGCCTCGTTCATCGGCGACCTCACCTTCTACACCTGGCGCAGCAAGCGCGATGCAGCCATCGCCAACATGCGCCAGGTGTTGGGTCCGGGCGCCGACCCCGAGGCCGTCTGGGAGACAGCCCGCCTGACCTACCGAAACTACCTGAAGTACATAGTCGATTTCCTGCGCTTTCCCAGCCTGAGTATCGATCACATCAGGGAAAACGTGCTTGTAGAGGGTTGGGAGAACCTCAATCACGCCCTCGACGCCGGGAAGGGGGTCATCTTCGTCGGCGTGCATTTCGGACATTTCGACCTCGGCGCGGCGGTGCTGGCCGTAACCGGCTATCCGGTGAACGCCGTCGTCGACACGTTCCAGCCAGCCAAGCTGAACGACCTCATCCAGCGCCACCGCGTGGAGAAGGGCCTCAGGATCATCCCCTTCGAATCAGCGGCGCGGGGCGTCCTGCGCGTGCTGAGGAGCAACGAGATCCTCGGCCTGCTGGTAGATCGCCCCGTGCCCGGCGAAGGGGTTCGCGTCAATTTCTGCGGAGCCCCCATCGAGGTGCCGGCGGGCGCCGCCATGCTGGCCCTGAAGACGGGGGCCGCCATCGTTCCGGGCCACGTCCTCCGCGGGCCGGGCAACACGTTTTCCGGCACAATATACCCGCACGTGGAGATCACCAGAACTGGGGACTTGCGCCGGGATATTGAGACTGTCACCCAACGAATGATGGATGTCCTCGAGGAGATGATACGGCAGCACCCCGATCAGTGGTATATGTTCCGCCACATGTGGTCCGAGGGTTCCCCCCAGCCGCTGCACGCCCATTAGCCATATGTTCACATACTTTGTGTTCCGCCTCGGTAGCCTCTTGGTTCCCCTGCTACCTCTGCGCGTTGGCTACTGGCTGGCATCTCTGGCGGGCGACGTCGCCTACACCCTACGCCCCCAAGCGCGGACCCACGTAGTCGCAAACCTCCGCAGGGCCCTTGGCGACGGCGTCGCCGAGGACAGATTAGCAGTAATCGCCCGATCGGTGTTTCGCAACGGAGCCAAGAACTACTTCGACCTCTTGCGCCTGCCGAACTTGCGCCTATCCGATCTGGAAGAGCGCGTTCAGCTGCACGGCATCGAGCATCTCAAGTCGGCCGTCGCCCGGGGGAACGGCGTCATCCTCATCAGCGCGCACTTGGGCAGCTTCGACACGGTTGCCCAGCTGCTGGCCGCCTGGGGATACCAGGTCAAGGTGCCGGCCGAGGTGGTTAGGCCCAGAAGGCTCTTCGACCTCGTCACCGGCCTGCGTTCGAGCCACGGCCTGCATTTCGTACCCGCCGAACGGGGGGTGATGCGCCAGCTGATAAGGGCCCTGCAGCAGGGGGAGATCGTGGGAATGGCCGTCGACCGGGACGTGCAGGGCGACGGCGTGCCGCTGCCGTTCTTCGGCGCCGTCACCACCTTCCAACCGGGGGCCGTGGTGTTGGCTCGTCGGTTGGGAAGCCCGGTGATCGCCGCCTTTACGCTCAGACGTGAGAACGGCTTCTTCGAAGGCCACGTGGAGCCGCCGCTCGAAATGGTGGTAACGGAAGACGCCGACCACGACCTCGTAGTAAACTTACAGTCGATACTGCGAGTGATGGAGAAGTACATTCGAGCCTACCCGGAACAATGGGTCGCCTTCGAACCCGTTTGGCCGGGAGAAGGGAAGCTACGTGCAGGAGATGGCGCCCATCGGGAAAGCTGCTGCTTCGCTGGGCAAAGCGGACATCCACATCCATAGCGCGGCAGGGGACGGCGTCACTTCCCCTGCGGGCATACTAGAGTACGTGGAGAACCACACCGACCTCGACGTGATCGCCATAACCGACCACGACGAAATAGCCGGCTCCCTCGAGGCAAGGGAATTAGCGGCCCGCAACGGTTATCGCTTCCAGGTCATACCTGGCCTGGAGGTGACGACGCGCGAGGGCCACCTTCTGGCCCTCTTTGTCGAGCAGCGAATCCCAATGCTGCGCTCCCTGGAGGCTACGATCGAAGCCGTGCACGCCCTGGGCGGCCTCTGTATCGTGCCCCATCCGATGAGCTGGCTCACCCTGAGCGTCGGTCGCCGACGCTTGGTTCAGCTATGTGACAAGTCCAGCGGTTTTTGCTTGGACGGCATCGAAACCTTCAATCCGACCATCGCCGGTAGGGTTGCCTGGCAAGCAGCATCGGCGCTGAACCGCGAAGTCCTTCAGTTGGCCGAGACCGGGGGCAGCGACGCCCATCAGGCCAAGCAGGTCGGCACGGCCAGGACGCTGTTCCCGGGCCGCACTTCTGCCGACTTTCGCGAGGCGCTCATCGCCAGAACCACGGTAAGCGACGGCACCTTCTGGTCGGCCAGGGATCATCTGCACGGGGCAGCCCAACAACAATGGCGGAGCATGGTCGTGCACCCGTATCGGAAGATAGCCAGAGCCGTGGGCCGGGAGAGTAGCCCTTGAAAATCGCCCTTGTCTCTCCGTACGACTATCCTTATCCCGGCGGAGTGACCGAGCACATCGCTCACCTCGAGGAGCAGTTCGTCCGCCATGGACACGAAGTGAAGATAATCGCCCCTTCGTCCAGCAGCATGGTGCAGGTCGAGAAGGAGAACCTCTATCGGCTGGGGAGCATAGTGCCGATCCCCGCCAACGGCTCCGTCGCCAGGATCACCTTGTCCTTGCGGCTATCGGGCAAGGTCAAGCAGATCCTCCGGGAGGAGGCGTTCGACATCGTGCACCTTCACGAACCCATGACTCCCGCGCTGCCTTTGACCGTGCTGCACCATTCCAAGGCCGTCAACATCGGCACCTTTCACCGCTACGGTGGCACGCACCTGATGTACTACTACGGCAAGCCCATTCTAAAGCGCTTCTTCAATATGCTAGACGGTCGCATCGCCGTTTCCGAGGCTGCCCTCGGTTTCGTCAGCCGCCACTTCCCCGCCAAGTACATAATCATTCCCAACGGCATCGACCAGCAGCACTTCGGCATGCATGTGCGACCAATGGAGTCTCTCCAGGATGGGAAGATCAACATTCTGTTCGTTGGCCGGCTGGAGAAAAGGAAGGGTTTCAGCTATCTCTTGCGTGCTTATGCCCGCATGCGGCGGGAAACCGACCAGGTACGGCTTGTCGTCGTGGGCCCGTATAACGAGAAGAGCGGTCGGCGCTACCAGTCGTTCGTCGAGCGTCACGACCTCAGCGACGTTCTCTTCGTGGGTTACGTCTCGAAGGAGGAGCTGGCCCGCTACTATCGCACCTGCGACATCTTCTGCGCCCCGTCCACCGGCGGTGAGAGCTTCGGCATCATCCTCTTGGAAGCGATGGCTTCGAGCAAGCCCATCGTCGCCTCCAATATCGACGGCTACCGCGGCGTGCTGGACCACGGAAGCGAAGGGCTGCTCGTCAAACCGAAGGACGACGAAGCCCTCGCATCCGCGCTCATGGGCCTATTGAGAGACCCTGAACAGCGGCTGGAGATGGGACGCCGCGGGCTCGCGCGGGCCGAGCAGTATTCTTGGGAGAAGGTCGCCGGTCGTATTCTGGCCTACTATGGTGCCGTGCTCCACGCCTGTGGCGTGCCCCCGGAAGCGATTGAGCAGCATCGCAATGCGGCCGTGCCCCCGAGCGCCCGCCGTTTCGAATCCAGCTCGGCAAATCTGTGAGGTAGACTGATTTGAGCACTGACACACTTAAACAACGCGCCCGCCGGGGCGTACTGCCGATTGCCGCGGTGCTGGTGCGCCTGGGTCTAACGCCCAACATGGTCACCGTCATCGGCTTCTTGCTCAACGTCGGCGTCGGCCTGATTCTGGCCTTCGGCTACCAGCTGGCCGGGGGCATCCTGGTGATTCTGGTTGGTCTCTTCGACACGCTCGACGGGGCGGTGGCAAGGGTCAGCAACAGGGTCACCATCTTCGGCGGCTTCCTCGACTCCACGCTCGACCGTTATTCCGAGGCGGTCATCTTCTTTGGCCTGACCGCCTTCTACGTTCGCGAGGGGCGTATGACGGAAGTGCTCCTGGTATACGCCGTCATCGTGGGCTCCCTGATGGTCAGTTACGCACGGGCGAGGGCTGAAGGGCTTGGCCTGGACTGCGAAGTCGGCCTGCTTCAGCGGCCGGAACGGGTGGCCCTCCTGGGGCTAGGGCTGATAATCAACCAGGTGGTCCCCGTGCTCTGGCTTCTGGCCGTTATGACCAACTTCACCGCCGCCCAGCGTATATTCCACGTTTACCGCCTTACCCGCCAAGGCGAGTCCTCCCAAGATAGAACAAAGGATAGGCCGTGAGAGTACTACTTGCAGGATGCCTGGGACAGCTCGGCCGCACGATACAGGAACAGTGGTCGGCGGAACACGAGATGATCGTCCCCAGCGAATCGGAGTTCGATATCACCGACTGGCCGACCACGGCGCGCGTGGTCGCCGAGGCCGCGCCGGACGTGGTGGTCAACACCGCGGCTTACACCGACGTCGACGGCTGCGAGACGAACGTCGAGCTGGCCTACCGAGTCAACGCCCTGGGGCCCCGCAACCTGGCTGCGGCTTGTCTGCAACAGGGGGCTTCCCTGGTCCAGATCAGCACCAACTGCGTCTTCGACGGCACGGCGACCCGCCCCTACCTTGAGTTCGATCCGCCGAACCCGATCAGCGTCTACGGCTGGTCGAAGCTGGCCGGCGACCAGGCCGTGCAGGCCGTCTTGCCGCGCCACTACATCGTGCGAACCGCCTGGCTCTACAGCCTGCACGGTCGCAACTTCGTGAAGACGATCTTGAGACTGGCCCGCGAGCGGGACAAGCTCTCTATGGTCGCCGACGAGGTGAGCTCCCCCACGTTCGCCGGGGACCTGGCCCTCGCCCTGCGAGAACTGATACGCTACCCCGCGTATGGCGTCTATCACTTCACTAATTCCGGCGCCTGCTCCCGCTACGAGTTCGCCCGCGAGATTCTCCGCCTAGGCGGGCGCGAAGACTACCCGCTCGAGCCGATCTCTCTGCGGGACTACGTCCGTCCCTCGCGGCCTCCGCTCTTTTCCGCGCTGCACAACTTCTGCGGCGAGGCGCTGGGCATCGCCATCAGGCCCTGGCAGGAAGCGCTGGCCGAGGTCATCCCCCAATTGGAGCTGTGAGCAATACATCCGTCTGCGTCATCATCCCCACCTTCAACGGGGCACACCTGTTGCCGACCTGCCTCGACTCGTTGCGCAGGCAGACGTTCCCTGCTTTCACGACGATCGTGGTCGACAACGGCTCCACCGACGACTCGGCGGCTCTGCTGCGCGAGAGGTATCCCGAGGTCGAGATCATCGGGCTTCCGCGCAACACGGTCTTCAGCGGCGCCGTCAACGAGGGCATCCGCCGCAGCACCGCCGAGATAGTCGTTCTGCTGAACAACGACACGGAGGCCGACGAGAACTGGCTCGCCGAGCTGGTCGCGGCCTGCGAGGCCCGTCCGGACTACGGCTGGTTTGCCTCCAAATTGCTACTCTTCGACCGCCGCAACGTCATCCACTCCGCGGGGGACTTCTACCGCGCGGACGGCACTCCGGGCAACCGCGGCGTCTGGGAAGAGGACCGCGGCCAATACGACACGCCGGGCGAGGTCTTCGGCGCCTGCGGAGGGGCCGCCGCCTACAGGCGCTCGCTGCTCGACGACGTGGGCCTTTTCGACGAGGACCTCATCGGCTACTGCGAGGACGTCGACCTCAACCTTCGCGCCCACTGGGGCGGATACCGGTGCTATTTCGTGCCGACGGCCCGCGTCTACCATCGGCTCAGTGCCACCGGCGGCGGCGAGCGCGCCAGCTACTTCTGCGGTCGTAACTTCATCCTCGTCATGGCCAAGAGCGCCCCTCGGGCCATGCTGAGCAGAGGTTGGCACCGTATCCTCGCCGCCCAACTTCGCTTCGCTCTGCACTCCCTGGCCCACGGACGCGAACCGGCAGCCCGC
>JAJZQK010000117.1 GCA_021847625.1 Chloroflexota bacterium | reverse complement strand
GGGGGCGATCCTACCAAGGACCAGGGCGGCAGGGGACAAGCCCCTGCCCTACAGGCGGCAACGGCGCTCTACTTGGGACACGTAGGGCAGGCCCTTGTGGCCTGCCGCCTGGCCGGCGTCGAGCCGGCCCTCGGGACGACCCTCACCCTAACCCTCTCCCTGGAAGGGCGAGGGAACCCTTGCTCTCCCTGCCGGGAAGAGGGAACACCGCGTGCCCATATGTTGGCGATGACCACTCTTCCCCTCCTGTCATCCCCGCGAAAGCGGGGATCCATCCGGTTCCTCGCCGTACCGGGAAGAGGATCCTCGCCTGCGCAGGAACGACCGGAACCACGTGACCACCGGCGGCAAATGATGGCCCTGCCTTCCCCCACGGCTTGCCGTATCCTGCCATCCGTGTCACACTATTATCAGAACAGTAGTTGCGCGGTCGGAGCCGGATTAACCGCTGAGGACGCCGAGAACAGGGAGAATGCCCGATCCCTCATCCTCTCCGTGGCCTCGGCGGTGAAAATCCGTCCGCCGTGCAAGTCCTGCTAGAAGCACGTTTGAGGAGGCCGCCATGGCAAAGCTCACGCAAGAGATGAAGGACCTCGTCGCCGCCCAGCAGTGTTTTATCGCCACCGTCAATCCCGACGGCACCCCCGACATCGGTCCCAAGCGCAGTACCAGGGTGCTGGACGACGAGCACCTGGCCTTCAACGAGGTGACCGCCAAGCAGACGTGGAGCAACGTCGAACGCGGCTCCGTCGTCGCCATCGCCGTCGTCGACCGCGAGAAGCTGAAGGGCTTTCGCTTCGTGGGCACGGCCGAGCCCATCACCTCCGGTCCGCTGTATGACCAGGCCGTCGAGATGATGGCGAAGGCCGGCCTGAAGGCCCCGCTGAAGGCGGTGGTCAAGGTGAAGGTCGACCGCATATTCAACCTTGGCCTGCCCGGCGCCGGCGAGGAGATCAAGGGGCTGGATTAGGGGCGGCCGGGCGGGGATGCGCGGGAGCAAGCGTGCGGGCGTCGCTAGGCAAGCAACCAGGCTGTGGCACGAACGCGCGGGGCTGAAGACCCCGCGCTAAGGCAACAAAGCCCCTCGCGAGGGGGCTAGGACGGGCCCGCCCATTGCCGGCCGCCGTGAGTTTGGCAGAGGCCGTCAACCAAACGTAGGGGATACCGCCGTCCTACTGTTCGTACCGACGTCTGTCCGCAATACTCCCGGGCGAACGGCCTGTCGCCCGAGCCCCGTCTCAGCCCGCCTCGGGCGGGCTTTGTGCTATGAGCCCGGTGCCTTCAGGCCCGGGCTCCCTGCCGCTCGGCGCTCCGCCGGCCCGGTTTGTGGCGCCGAACCGTCGCCTTGGCCCCCCGGCCGGGCGGCCATGCACTATGCAGCCGACAGCTTCGCCCTACCCCTTCCAGGCGCCGCCGTTGACGCTGAGCACCTGGCCGGTAATGAAGCCGCTGTCGGGGCCCACCAGGTAGTATATCGCGCGGGCGATCTCCGCCGCCTGGCCGAAGCGGCCCACCATGGTGTCGGCGGGGATGCGCGCCAGCTGCTCCTTGCTCTTGCTCGACTGTATCTCGGTGGCGACGGGGCCGGGGGCGACGGCGTTGACGGTGATACCCCGCGGTGCCACCTCGAAGGCGAGCGCCCTGGTGAGGCCGACGACGCCGGCCTTCGCCGCCGTGTAGTCGGCCCCCGCCACGTCGCCCGGCCGCTGGCCAAGCATGTGGCCGTTCAGGGCCATCAGCGACGAGATGTTCACGATCCGTCCGTAGCCGGCCGCCAGCATGGCGGGCAGCACCGCCCGGCAGCAGAGGAACGTACCGCTCAGGTGTATGCCGATGAGGCGCTGCCATGACTCGTCGTCTATGTCCACCAACGGCTTGCCCGAGGCGGCGACGCCCGCGTTGTTGACGAGGATATCCACGCGCCCAAAGCGCGCGGTCGTCTCGGCGACGAGCCGCTCCACGTCGGCGCGCTGGGAGATGTCGGTCGGCACGGCGAGGGCCGTCGCGCCCTGCTCCGTCAGCGACCCGGCGGCGCTCGCCAGCGCGTCGGCGTCGCGGGCCGCCAGCACGACGCTGGCCCCCTGTTCCGCCAATAGCCTGGCCGCCGCCAGGCCGAGGCCCTTGGATCCGCCGGTGATTATTGCCACCTGTCCGGCTAAGGTGTCCGCGTCCATTGCCCTGTCTATCCTCCTTGCAGCCGATTCCTGGGTTGGCAAGACGCTCTGCCGGCGGATCGCACCGCCAAGCGCCGGCCCGCCCCGTGCGACCCCCACTATAGAGCATCGGCGCGGCGCTGTACATCAGGGCGGCACTCCCGGTTCGTCCGGGGGACGGCCGATCACTCACAGGACTTACGCGGTAGACGGGTTATTACCGCGGAGACCGCGGAGTAGACTTTAAGAATCGGGCATTCTCCCTTTTCTCTGTGTCCTCCGCGGTTAATCCGGCTTCCACCGCGTAAGTCCCGTTACTCATTACTTCGTCTATGTGCCAACCAACTGGCGATGCGGTTGACGAGGATTTGGCCGTGGTCATCCCGGCCGTTGGTACGGAGTTTGCAGCATTCAGGGTTGAGCCGGCGCTTTGCGGGCTCACAATCTGTCGCAAATCAGGTGCCAAGAGGAGGAAGCAAGCGATGAGTGAGGAGCGTCGGCGCGAGAACCTGCCCTTGATAGAAACGACCGGCGAAGCCACGCCAGAGCAGCTGGAACTGGCCAAGTTGCAGGGCCTGGCCTACGGCGCGGCCCTGCAGGCGATGAAGCGGAAGACGGGGATGCTGGAAACGAAGCAGGTGGACGGCTACGAAATCTCGGTGACGGCCAGACAGGCGGGCGGCCTTTGGCACTTGAACGAGGGCTTGCTCGGCATAGGCCAGGAACGCCTGGAGTGGAAGCAAGCCAGTGGCTCGAACGCCTACATCATGGTGATCGTCCGCGACCTGGTCGACGGCCGCTTCATCCCGGGCCTGCACGTCCAGGTCACGATCCGCACCGCCGACGGCATCGAGGTGGGCTCCCTGCGCCAGGACTATGTCTGGCACCCCTGGCTTTACCACTATGGCCGCAACTGGAGGATGCCCGGCGACGGGACTTACCGCATCAACATCAAGATCGACTATGCCAAGTTCCGACGCCTCGACCGCATCAACGGGCGCCGCTACAATCAGCCGGTGGACCTGGACTTCTTTCTCTCCATCATCACCGGCGCGAAGCGGGAGACGGCGATCTAAGAGGGCCTATCCGCCGAAGCGAGTCCGACCCCCGCTGCCGTTCCCATTCACGTCGGCTGCTACTGCCCAGGGGACATCCGCCTCCGAGGATAACGGGGCCCCCGCGCTCGTCGGGACCGTCGGGCGAGAGCAGGCCTCGACGACTCCTCGCGGTAGCGGGCGACTAATCTCTCTCCCGAGCTGCAGGCCATCCTAGGACTCGTGCCTTTGTCTAGGATCTTAGTTGGCAAAATCAGGTATCTTGCCATCTTGATTAAACGGCTACCGGCTGCTAAACTGGACCCAAGGCTGTTCTAGCAAGCCCTCAAACAGCGTTGCGCCGCATTGCCTAGCCAGGCTTACCCGAGGGAGACGTTTTGGGCTCACAAGAGGAAGACCGGCTGCGACTTCTTGGCGCCAGCCTAGCCGATAGCGCCGACGGCGTGATGGTCGTTGACGCCCAGAGTTACCTCGTCTCCATCAACGAGGCCGGCGCCCGCCTCCTGCCCAAGGTTCCTACCTCGGACCTGTCCTTTCCCCAGCAATTAGACGATTTCGGTCTGCGCTCCACGAACGGCCGCCCGATACCCCCCGACGAGTGCCCCTTCGCCAGCGCCCTGCGTGGGGAGACCGTGGATCGTTTCTGGTTCACCATCCCCCGGGGCGACCGCCCGGTCGTAGACCCCCGAGGATGGGCCTATCCCCCCGTAAGGGAGGGGAGCGACCGCTTCTTGAGCATGTCTGTCAGCCCCGTGCGTGCGGCGGACGGCACCATCGTCGGCGCCGTGGCCCTCGTCCGCGACGTGAGCGCGCGAGCCTGGGGGGACAAGGGACGCAACCGCCTTATGAACGAGTTGCAGCAGGCGAACGAGGAGCTGGCGACCGCCAACATGCGAGTCCAGGCGCTGGCCGAGGAGGCGGAACGGCGTGCGGCCGAGCTGGAGGCGACGGTGATGGCCATCGCCGAGGGCCTCCTCGTCTGCGACCCGGAGGGCGACATCGTGCGGCTGAACGCTCAGGCCGAGCGCCTCTTCGGCTACACGCCGGAGGAGCGGCTCTTGCCCCTGGCGGAGCGGCTGAGACGACGGCAGGCGCAGACGCAGAACGGCCGCCCGTTCCCGGCCGAGCTGTCACCCGTGGCCAGGGCGCTGCGGGGGGAGACGGTGTGGGCGGTGGTGATGTCCGTACTTCCCCCCGCCGCCGAGAAGCGGACGTGGCTCTCGGCTAGCGCGGCGCCGATCCGCGCCACGGGCGGCCGTATCCTCGGGGCAGTGGCGACCTTCGCGGACATCACGGGCCTGCAAGAGCTGCAGATGCAGCGCGAGGACGATATCCGGGCCATCTCCCACGACCTCCGCCACCCGCTGACGATCGTCAGCGGCCAGGCCCAGATCCTCGCCCGGGCGCTGGCGAGGAGGGGGACCGAGGCGGGGGAGCTCAACAGCGTGGCGGCCATCATCGCCGGCAGCAACCGGATGAAGGTGATGATCCAGGACCTGGTCGACTCGGCGCGCCGCGAAGGGGGCCAGGTCAGGCTGCAGCGCGAGCCGGTGAACGTGTTCGAGCTGCTCAACGAGATGAAGGCCCGCTTGATAGCCGGGGCCGACAGCGAGCGCGTGGCGATATGCGCGCCCGCGGACCCGCCGCCGGTCCTGGCCGACCTGGAGCGGGTGGAGCGCATCCTGATGAACCTCATCGGCAATGCCCTGAAGTACTCCCCGCCGGGGACGCCGGTGACGGTGTCCGTGGTGGGCGGCGAGGGCGAGGTGATCACCTCCGTCGCCGACCGGGGGCCGGGCATACCCCCCGCCGAGTTGCCGCGGTTGTTCCAGCGCTACTACCGCGTGCAGGTCGTCGGCGAGGGCCGGGAGGGCCTGGGCCTGGGGCTGTACATCACCAAGGGCCTGGTAGAGGCCCACGGCGGGCGGATCTGGGTGGAGAGCGAGCCCGGCCAGGGCTGCACCTTCTCCTTCACCCTGCCGCTGGCGTGAGGGTGCAAGCACTCGCCCCGTCACACCCGGCAGGCGACCAATCTGTAGCGCGGGGGACGAGCCCCTGCCCTACAGCTTATACTGCGTTTAGCTGCCATGGGGGAGAGCGTAGCCTGTTGGGAGCATGCTTGCCCGGGGCGCCCGACTGACGGGGGCCCCGGGTCGCGTGCTTACGCCGACCCTCTGCGTCCGCTCTGCTGGCGCTCCAGCAGGCGTCTGATCGTCTGTAGCTCGTTCAGCATCTGCCCCATGACCCGGCCATCCGGGGCCACGGCCTCCTCCTCTTCCGCGGCCTGGGTGGGCGACATCGCCCGCCGGAAGCGCCGAAGGGACGCAGCCACGTTGTCGTGAATCTCCTGGTAGTTGGGCAAGCCCTGCAGGCTCTCCTCGGCGGCCCGGTTGTTGCCGTTGATGCCGGCCGTCTGGATGTGCAGCGTGCCGATGCCAAAGAAGCGATACCAGACGACCGCGGCCCCGATCATATAGCTTGTCTGGAGTCGTCGATTCACCTATACGGCCCAGGCCAGGCGGTCTCCGTGTGTGGTGTGGGCGACGCCGATGATCGTGCCCGCCAGCGCGGCCTCGACGCCGGGGTCGATGCAGAGCACGGCGTGGCCGTTGCACTCGACGACCTCGTCATCCGCGGCCAGCGCGTCGAGGATCACGAGGGCGTGTTGACGGCCTAGCACCAAACGCAGAGTCGGTTCGGCATCAGTAGGCAGTTCTTCCGCGTGCGCCAGCGCATCCTCGCGCAGCGCCTCCAGGGCCTCCACGGCCTCGGGGGTAATCTTGATCAAAACTATCATCTCCTTCGGAAATTGCTCGCGCTCGTCGCCCCGCGCGAGCAATCCGCGACGGGGGCCGGCTAACACCACCCACCTCCCCCCAAACTCGTACCGTCGGGACAAAGAACCCGCTTCATGGCCGGAAACGGGCCACTACTGCCCATCTCCGAGCCATATTTATGTATAGCTTACCATATAGACGTGCTTGCCCGTCAAGTTCGCTGGACGAACAACTCTCCACTGTGAGCGGGAAAGAGACTGGTGTCCTTCGTTGAGGGCCGCGTTGAGGGGATGATGGTACAGTTGGAGTAAGCGCCTGTAGGCACAGAAGAGGGCATACGCGCGTCCAGGGCGCAGTGAGATCCTGCCGGCATAGATCACGGGAGGCGACAATGGCACAGAGCGACGTTGATACCTTGGGGGAACGGCCAAAGACTGCTTCTGACACGTTAGTCGAGGCGCTGACCGAGTGGGGGGTCGACACCATTTTCGGCATTCCAGGCGATGGCGTCGACGGCGTTATCGAGGCCCTGCGCCGGGCGCGGGATAAGATCCGCTTCATCCACGTCCGGCACGAGGAGGGGGCGGCCTTCGCCGCCTGCGCTTACGCCAAGTTCACGGGCAAGCTCGGCGTCTGCGTCGCTACCTCGGGGCCCGGCGGCATTCACCTTCTGAACGGCCTCTACGACGCCATGATGGACGGCCAGCCGGTGCTCGCCATCACAGGCATGCAGTACCACGACGTATTGAACACCTTCACCCAGCAGGACGTGGAGCTGGACAAGCTCTTCAGCAACGTCAGCCTCTACGACGCCCGCATAATGGGTCCCGCCCACGTGTGCAACACCGTCGATCTGGCCTGCCGCACGGCGCTGAGCGGCCGGGGCGTAGCCCATATCACCATCCCGATCGACTTCCAGGAGGCCACCGGCGGGGGCGAGCGCTCCCAGCGCAACGTCCCGGGGCACACCTCGCAGGCCTTCGCCGGCCTGGCCCCGCTGCCGGACGAGAGCCAGATCCGCCGCGCGGCCGATATCCTCAACGCCGGCAAGAAGGTCGTCATCCTGGCCGGGCGAGGGGCGCTCGACGCCACGGCCGAACTCGAGGAGCTCGCCGACAAGCTGGCCGGGCCGATCATCAAGCCCTTGCTCGGCAAGGCCTGCGTGCCCGATAACAGCCCCTTCACCACCGGCGGCCTCGGCCTGGTGGGCACCAAACCCTCGCAGACGGCGATGGAGGAGTGCGACACCCTGTTCATGATCGGCACCTCGTTCCCCTACATCGAGTTCCTGCCCAAGCCTGGCCAGGCGCGGGGGGTGCAGCTCGACATCGATCCCCAGCGCATCGGCCTGCGCTATCCCGTGGAGCTGGGGCTGGTCGGCGATAGCCGCCGCACCCTGCAGGCCCTGCTGCCGATGCTCGACCGCAAGAGCGACCGCGGCTTCCTGGAGAAGGCGCAGAAGAGGACGAAGGATTGGTGGCAGCTGATGGAGCAGCGCGGGACGAACAGCGCCAAGCCGCTGAAACCGCAGGTGGTGGCCTGGGAGATCGGCAAGCGCCTGCGCGACGACGCCATCGTCATCTCCGACAGCGGCACCATCGCCACCTGGGTGGCCCGGCAAATCCCGATCAGGCGGGGGCAGATGTTCTCGCTCTCGGGCATGCTGGCGACGATGGCCAACGGCCTGCCCTACGCCGTCGGCGCCCAGATCGCCCATCCCCACCGGCAGGTCGTCGCCTACGTCGGCGACGGCGGCTTCTCGATGCTGATGGCCGAGTTCTCCACGGCGGTGAAGTACCACCTGCCCATCAAGATAGTGATCGCCAAGAACAACATTCTCGGCCAGATCAGGTGGGAGCAGATGGTCTTCCAGGGCCGGCCGGAGTATGGCATCGAGCTCGAGCCCATCGACTTCGCCGCCTTCGCCCGCGCCTGTGGCGGCACCGGGTTCACGGTCGACGATCCCGCTGACTGCGGGGCAGTGATCGAGAAGGCGCTGAACACCGAGGGGCCGGTCATCGTGGAGGCCGTGGTCGACCCGTTCGAACCGCCGCTGCCGGCGAACATCACGCTCGACCAGGCAACGAAGTTCGCCCAGGCCCTCGCCCGCGGCGAGCCCAACCGCGAGCGCATCGTCCTCACCGTCCTCTCCGA
>JAJZQK010000116.1 GCA_021847625.1 Chloroflexota bacterium | reverse complement strand
CGTGATTTGCTTGCCGGCAATGGCGACGTCCAGCAGCACGTCCAAGGTTGTGAGGGAGACGAGCGTGACGCCGCGGCTGGCGTAGGCCTGGCGGGCGGCCTCGAACCCGTAGGAGAAGATGGCCAGTCAGCAGAGAACGGTCAGCTCTCCGGCGGCCAGCGCGTCGACGGTCGCGAGCGAGCTACCCCCCGTCGTCACGAGGTCTTCCACCACCACCACGCGCTCCCCGGGCGCGGTCCGCCCCTCGATCTGGCGGGCCAGGCCGTGCGCCTTGGCCGAGCCGCGCACGTAAACCATCGGCCGCTGCAGGCGATCGGCCAGCCAGGCAGCAAACGGTATGCCGGCCGTGGCGGTTCCCGCGACGACGTCTACGTTATCCAGGCCCACGGCCTCGTCGGCGGCGGCGGCCAGCAGGGTGACAATGCGCTGCCTCTCCTCTGGGAAGGAGATCAGCAGGCGGTTGTCCGTGTAGATCGGGCTCTTGATCCCCGAGGTGTAGGTAAACCACTCCTCGGCGTTGATATTGACGGCACCCACGCGCAGCAGAATCGCCGCCGCCTCATGAGCTCGGTCCGGCATCCTCGGTTCCCCTTTCCGGGCGAGAATCGCTCGGGGGGGAGCCCCTCTCCTCGCGCTTCGCCTCTTCCCACAGTTCGTCCTGTTCGGCCAGCGACAGGCTCGTGAGGTCGAGCCCCCGCTCGGCGCAGAGCTCCTCCATGCGGCGGAACCGCGAACGGAAGCGCTGATTGGTCAGACGCAGGGCCTCCTCGGGGTCGACCTTCATCCAGCGGGCCAGGTTGACGATGGCGAACAGCACATCGCCCATCTCCTGCATCTTTTCATCCGGCCCCTCGGCCGCCTTGAGCTCTTTCAGCTCCTCGGCCACCTTTCCCTCTACCCCGCCTATCTCCGTCCAGTCGAACCCCGTGCGGGCGGCCCGCTTCTGCACGCTCAGGGCGTAGGCCAGCGCCGGCAGTTGGCGCGGTATCTCGCCCAACAAAGAAGCGGCCTTCTCCTCGTCGGTATGTTCGGAGCGCTTGATCTGCGCCCAGTTGCGGAGGACCTCCGCCGAGTCGCGGACGGAGATGTCGCCGAAGACGTGCGGGTGGCGCCTGATGAGTTTGGCGTTGATGCCGCGCAGCACGTCCTCCATCGAGAACTCGCCGGCCTCCTCGCCCAGCTGGGCGTGGAGCACCACCTGGAGCAGCAGGTCGCCCAGCTCCTCGCTTATCTTGGCGACGTCGGCCAGGTCAAGGGCGTCCAGCGCCTCGTACGCCTCCTCGATCAGGTACGGCTTGAGGGAATCGTGGGTCTGCTCCCGGTCCCAGGGGCAGCCACCCGGCGCCCGCAGCCGGGCGATCACGTAGCGCAGCCCTTCGAAGCCGGCAAGGTCGTCGACGGGGTCCAAGGCCGGCACGTACAGGCAGCAGAGGTGATCGACCTCCGGGATGCGGTCGAGCGTGTAGAGCGGCAGGGTGCGCACCTCTTCCTGGCCGGGCACGCCGGCCCAGCGCAGGAGGGTGACCTCGTGGCGGGGAGAATAGTACTCCAGCAGATGGATCTTCACCCCCGAGGCGACGCGGCGGTTGTAGATCTGCGCCAGAAGCAGGGGGGCTGTGGGCAGAAAGCCCGGCCGTACGGCCGGCTCACCCCGGTTCAGATCCGTCAGGGAAGCCAGGCCCATGGCGTCGAGAACCTGCAGCCCTTTTGCCAGGGGGTCGAGCTGGAGGGCGCTGAAGGTAGGTTCAAGGAAGCTCAGTCCCGCCACGACGGCGGTGGCGATGCCGGCCGCTCGCGCCTCGCCGAGAAGCATTTGCACCGACCGTTCGCCCACCAGGGGGTGCCCCGGTACGGCGTACACGACGTCCTCCCCCTGCTTGGCCAGCCCCAGCAGGTGCTGCACGATCGCCGCGTAGACCTCGGTGAAGGTCTCCTTTTCGTCGTAGAGATAGTCGAAGGAGCGGACGGCGGGGCCCGCGGGCAGCGAGGGGACGACGGGGTGATGTGTCGTACGCAGCCAAATCTCGCGGGCGGCGGCAAGGACGTCCCTCGCCTCCACCGTCACCTGGTTCCCTGCCCCGGGGCCCAGCCCCACTATGGTTATGCTACCGCTGGCCATCGTACTGCTTGGCGATGAACTCGGCCATCTGACCGATGCTGCGCGACACGTCCGAGTTCGGGTTCGAGATCGAGATAGGCACGCCGAGGTTGAGCGTCGTCGACATCTCGCGGCCACGGCTGGGCACCCGGAAGTGGACGGGGTGCGAGAGCGCGGCCTCCGCGTCTGAGACGGAGATGCCGGCCTGGCTGTCGTGGCGGTTCAGGACGACGTGGATCGACTCCCTCGGGTACCCCAGCGTCTGGGCAAGGTCGAGGAAGATGCCCGCGTTATAGAGGGCGCCGACCTCCGGCGTGATGATAAGGAAGATCATGTCCGAGCGGTCTAAGACCATCAGCATCCGGTCGTCGTAGGACGCGGGGCAGTCGACGACGATGAGGTCGTAGGTCTGCGCCATCAGCTCGATCGCGTGGCGCAGGTGCTCGGCGCTCACCATTTCGGCGTGCTCGGGCCTGCTCGGCCTTGCCAACAGGGAGATGCCGCTGGAGTGCTTCTGCATGATCTGCTGGAGCGTCTCCGCGTCCGCGTCCGGTCCTAGCTGCACGAAGTCGACGACGGTGTGATCGGGCTTGATGTTCAGGAAGAGGTGCAGGTCGCCGAAGTAGAGGCTCGTGTCCAGCAGGGCCACCTGTCGTTCGCCCTTCTGGCTCAGGGAGACGGCCAGGTTCACCGCCAGCATCGTCTTCCCCACGCCGCCCTTGGGGCCGAAGACCGTGATCACCTTGCCCCGGGGAGCCGGGATGTTGGGCCGGGGGGCGGCGGGCGCGGCCACTGGGGCGGGCATCTTCTGCACGCGCTCGTAGACCTTGCGCAGGGTGGTGACGAGCTGTTCGCTGCTGAAGGGGAACACGAGGAACGAGCGCGCCCCCGCCTGCATGAAGCGCCGGATCTCCTCGGGGCTGTCGGTCGGTACCAGGGCGACGACTCCCAGCGTCGGCTGTTTTGAGATGACCCGACGTACGACGTTGGCGCTGTCGCCGTCGGGCAGTTCGCTGCCCATCAAGACGATGTCCGGTTTGGACTCCCCCACCTTGGCGAGGGCTTCCCTGCCTGTGGCGACCGAACCCACAAACTCGATGTCCCTCTCTAGCCCCAGCAGGGCAGAGACATAGGCCGTCGTCTCGGGGAAGCCGTGTACTATCAGGACGCGTATCTTGCTGTCAGCCATATTCTACCCAATTTTCACAAATAGCCTGCTTGGCTCCAACCGGCAATATTATAGCACAGGATGATCGCTTGCTATACAAATTGGCCGTGGCGTTGTTATAATTCAGCCAAACGTTCATGCAAGGAGTTTCTGACTATGACTGATAACGGTGAGCGCCGTAGCATAGCTATCGTGGGGGGTGGCCCCGGCGGCTATGTTGCTGCGATTAGGGCGGCCCAGCTGGGCGCGAAAGTGACGCTCATCGAGAAGGGGAATCTTGGTGGGACCTGTCTGAATGTTGGGTGCATACCCACCAAAGCGCTGGTCGTGGCGGCCGAGGTATTGGAGACGGCCCGGCGTGCAGGCGAGTTTGGCATCGAGGTAAAGGGAGTCGGCGTCAACTTCACCCAGGTGATGGAGCGCAAGCAGAAGGTCGTCAACCAGCTGGTCTCCGGCGTGGCAGGCCTGCTGCGGGCTAATAGAGTCGAGGTCGTCAAGGGCGAGGCGTCGATATCCCAGCCGGGCCTGGTGACGGTGAAGGGCGAGGGCACTCCCCAGGAGGTGCGGGCCGATAGCGTGATCCTCGCGACCGGCTCGGTCTCCGCGCGCCCGCCCATCCCCGGGCTCGACCTCCCCGGCGTGGTAACCTCCAACGAGATGGTCAGCCTGGAGAAGGTCCCGGAGAACCTCGTTATCATCGGCGGCGGCTACATAGGCATGGAAATGGCGGCGATCTATCAGCCGATGGGGGCGAAGATCACCATCATCGAGATGTTGCCCGGCATCCTGCCCCAGACCGACGACGAGTTGGCGCGGCGCTACCATCAGATCGCCCGGCAGCAAGGCCTGCAGATCAACGTCAAGTCGACCGTCAAGGAGATTAGGCAGACGGCCGACAAGAAGTTGGAAGTGCTCTACACCTCTCCCGAGGGTGACAAGTCGGCCGTCGGCGACGCGGTGCTGGTGGCAACCGGCAGAGTCCCCTTCACCGAAGGGATTGAGGTGGAGAAACTCGGTCTGAAGATGGACCGCCGTGCCGTGGCGGTGGACGACTATATGCAGACGAACGTGCCGGGTGTGTACGCCATCGGCGACGTCACCGGCAAGATCATGCTCGCCCACGTCGCGTCCTACCAGGGCGAGGTCGCGGTGGAGAACATCCTCGGGCGCAGGCGGCGGGCAGACTACCGGGCGGTGCCAGGCTGCATCTTCACGATCCCCGAGATCGCCAGCGTCGGTCTGACCGAGCAGCAGGCCATGGAGCAGGGCATCGAGGTGAAGGTCTCCAAGATGCCGTACGCGGCCATGGGCCGGCCCATCACGATGGGCGAGACGGCCGGCCTGGTGAAGATCGTCTGCGATAAGGTGACGGAAGCCATCGTCGGCGTTCACATAATGGGGGCGAGGGCCACGGACATCATTGCCGAGGCCGTGCTGGCCATCCAGATGGAGGCGCTGGCGGAAGACCTGGTGCTGACAATCCATGCCCATCCGACGCTGCCCGAGGTTATCCACGAGGCGGCGATGGGCCAATTCGAGGGCCCCATCCACTACTTCCGGCGATAGCCGATCGTAGGGTCTGGGTGAGCAACCGTCTTTGGGCAAGGCGAGGTGCAACTTGCAGGGCGTCCTGCCTGCGCTACTTGACAAGTAGGCCTGCTTGGCATATTATGCGACTGGCAGGTTGTGCTTGCCGTCTGCCCAGGACGGACGGTCGGCAGGTGGTACAGGCGGGGCGCCTCGCCCCCGAACGAGGGGCTTTCCGGTACGGCAACGCGGGTGTAGCCGCCTCGGCGCTACCCCCGGTAGATGGGAATCGCCCACCGGATAGTTCCCGGAGCGAAGGGAGGCAAGAGACAGTTGCCTGGCCCGTTACGCAACAGAATAGGCATGGTGGTGCTAGCCATCTCCCTCCTCGTCGGCCTGGCCGGCTGCGCCGGCCTTAAGGTTGTGCCGATGGAGCCGACGAACCGGAAGGCAAGTTCCGCCAAGTTGGCCGAGACGGTCACGGGACCATTGCACGATGTGGCAGTGATCTCCCTGGACGTGGACCCCCCGCTGCGCGTGCTGCAAGTGGGGCAACCCACCGCCAACATTACTTTGCTCGCGGCGATAGATAACAAAGGCACCTACACGGAACGGCAGGTGGCGGTGAGGGCGAGCCTGCGGGCCGAGGATAACGGTGACTTGCTTGCGCAGCGCCGGGAGGTGCTGGACAGTCTGGCGCCGGGCGAAGCCTCCATCGTCACGTTCGAGGGATTCGACCGCCTGCCTAAGCGCGGCGGCTATATCCTGAGCGTGACCGTGGAGCCGGTATCGGGCGAGCAGGATATCGCCAACAATACCCAGGTCATGCCCCTACGGTTCATACTGTCCCAATAAACGGAAGGCGGGCCCGTTGGCCGCGCCCGCCTTCATTTGCTCGCCTCCCTCGGACGTAGTCCTGATCCGGACGCATGGTGCGCTGCTAGGCACGTGCCTAAGGAAACCGCTCCTCGCCACTGCCCCAAGTGCTCCTTCACTCTGCTTTCCCCTGCCTTGGCGTTGACAGACGGGCGGTCCGACCTTACTATGCACCTAGACGTGTCGAACGCCCGCCCAGGCGCGCGTTTGCCGTTATCTACAGGCTGTTAGGGGAGGAACAATAGGTGTCAAAGCCCAAAGTCTACATTGCGCGGGATGTCTCGCCCGCCATCGTCTCGCGCGTCCAAGAGTCTTGCGAAACGCGGGTCTGGCCCGGCGAGGGACGCTGCCCAACGGATGTGCTGGCGAAAGAGGTTGTGGACGTAGAGGGGGTCCTCGGCTCGAGCCCTTGGACTGGAGATCTAATGGACAAAGGCCCGCGCCTACGCGTGATCGCCAGCATTGGCGTCGGCTACGACCACATCGACATCGCCGCCGCGACCGAGCGGGGGATCATCGTCACCAACACGCCGGGCGTGCTGACTTAGACTACCGCGGACCTTGCCTTCGCCCTCATCATGGCCTCGGCCCGGCGCCTGGGCGAGGCCGAGCGCTTCGTGCGGGCCGGCAACTGGAAGATGCGCGGCGGTCCGGCTAGCTTCCTGGGATACGACGTCCATCACGCCACGCTGGGCATCGTCGGCCTCGGTCGCATCGGGGCGGCGGTCGCTCATCGCGGCCTGGGCTTCCATATGCGGGTTCTGTACTACGATACGGTGCGACGGGAAGACCTGGAGAAGCAGTACGGCTACCAGTTCGTCGACATGGACACCCTCCTGCGTGAGTCGGACTTCGTTTCCCTGCACTCGCCACTCACGCCGGAGACGAAGAAGATGATGGGGGCGGCCCAGTTTGCCAAGATGAAGCCGACCGCTTTCCTCATCAACGCCTCTCGCGGTCAGGTGGTGGATGAGAAAGCTCTGATCAAGGCCCTGCAAGAGGGGCAGATTGCCGGCGCGGGCCTCGACGTGTTTGAGGAGGAGCCAACCAACGCCAACAACCCGCTGCTGAAGATGGAGAACGTCGTCGCCCTCACGCACATCGGCAGCGCCACCGATGCTTGTCGGGAAGCGATGGCCAACCTCGCGGTGGACAACCTGCTCGCCGTTCTTTCGGGACAGCCGCCGGTGACGCCGGTCAACCCCGAGGTGCTGCCGCGGGCTCGCAAGTAGGACTGGATGGCGACTGTCGGAATCGTTCGTTAACCAAGACGAGCCACCCCAGAAGGGTGGGCTCGAACGCGCCAACGCCCCTATGCACGACCCTCACCCTTGCCCTCTCCCTGAAAAGGCGAGGGAAGAGCGGTCACTCCCGGACCGTCCAGCCGATTGGGAGGCGCCGGTTGGTGAGTTTGCTGCCAAACATGTGCTGCCAGGTCTAGCCGAGCAGTTGGGCAAGGCCGGTGTGGGCGCTGAGCAGCCCGGTGGCGATGACGAACAGGATGATCAGTCGGCGCAGGGGGCGCAAGGGCACCCGATAGAACAGGAGGCTGCCCAAGATGATGCCGGGGAGGATTGCCGGCGCGCTGATCACCGCTACCTTGACCACGTCTGGAGTCACGATTCCGCTGGCCGTGAGTAGGAAGACGGAGGCGATCGATATGATCTCGAGGTAGGCGATCATATTGGCCCGGAAGGCCTCCTTCGACCAGTTCTGGTTGAGGCCGAAGAGCACGACGGGCGGCCCGCCCATCGTCGTGCTGCCGATGAGCGCCCCGCTGACGAGGCCGACCACCACCGTCGCCATCCCGACGTTCTTCACCTCCCGGCGGTACTCGAAGAACATCGGCAAGGCGAGGATAACCACCATCACCCCGATGACCAGGCGCAACAGCGAACTGTCTATGAAGAGAAGCAGCCGCACGCCGGCGATATTGCCGATGAAGGAGGCGGTGCAGAGAATGGCGATCTGCCTTACCTTCACCAGGCGCCAGTTTCGGGCGAGAAGAGGGGCGTTGCAGACTGCACCCAGCATCAGCGTCACGGCCACGGTCGCTTTGGGGTCGTAGATGAGCGACAGCAGAGGGGTGAGGATGAGCGCGAACCCGAAGCCCGTCAGCGCCTGCGCGCTGGCGGCCAGCAGGACCATCGCGAAGGCGAGCAAGAAGAAAATCACGTCGCTGCTACTCCAGGCCGGGGATTCCCCGGGCAATCGTGCGTCGCATTCTAGCACGACCCCCTGGCATGGGCAATCGGGCACTGGTCGGCGTGGCCTGACGGCCGGGCTAAATAGTCCGGCATGGCCGTTGCCGCCCGGGTGCTCGCTGCCGCGAGGGGTCAGGCAGGCGCGGGTGGCGCTCCTGTCATCCCCGCGCAAGCGGGGATCCAGTTTGGCGGGGGCAGTGCGGTGCTGCGAGCAGCGCGTCATCCCCGCGTAAGCGGGGATCCAGTCCCTGGTATGGCCACCCACCGGATGGATT
>JAJZQK010000115.1 GCA_021847625.1 Chloroflexota bacterium | reverse complement strand
CGCATCCCGCCAGTTTGCCCTCGTCGTCGAGTACGATGGCAGCGAGTTCTTCGGCTTCCAACGTCAGTCCGTGCGACGGACGGTCCAGAGCGAGATCGAAGAGGCGCTTTACCGGATAACCCAGGACCGCGTTCGTATCGCCGCCGCCGGCCGTACCGACACCGGCGTGCACGCGCTGGGCCAGGTGGTCAGCTTCGCTAGCGGGACGAGGCTCGACCCGGCGGACCTGCTGAGGGCGTTGAACGCGGTGCTGCCGGCGGACGTGGCGGTGTCGCGGTGCGTCGAGGTCGGCGACGGCTTTCACGCCAGGTTCAGTGCCCGCGGCCGCGAGTACACCTACGTGATACTGAATCGCCGCTGGCCGTCGCCGGTCTGCCGGCAGCGGGCCTACCATGTGGCCTGGCCGCTGGACGACGGGGCGATGGAGGCGGGATGCCGCGAGCTGGTGGGCACGCACGACTTTGCTGCCTTTAGCGGCGGCGGACGACGGGAGAAGACGGTTCGCACCGTGCAACAGGCGAGTTGCCGCCGTAGCGGCGAACGCGTCGAGATCGCTATCGCGGCGGATGCGTTCCTGCCGCACATGGTGCGCAACATCGTCGGCACGCTCGTCTGGCTGGGTACCGGGAAAGTGGACCTGCCGGCGTTCGTGAGGATCATCCGCACTGGGAAGCGGAGCCTGGCGGGACCGACGGCGCCCCCCCAGGGGCTGTATCTCACCAGGGTCAACTATGGAAACGAATGGCAAGGAGTCATTGGATGAGGACGAGAACGGTAAAGGCCTCGGACGTTAGGCCACAGTGGTACCTGGTCGATGCCACAGGCCAGACGCTCGGGCGTCTTGCCTCCCGCGTCGCCCAGATCCTGCGCGGCAAAGGCAAACCGCTATACGCGCCATACATGGACGTCGGCGACTTCGTAATAGTCGTCAACGCCGACAGGATCAGCGTCACGGGTACGGGCAAACTAAGGAACAAGTTCTATTACCGGCACTCCGGCTATCCGGGGGGCTTGCGACGGGTCAGCCTGGGCGAGCTTCTGGCCAGACACCCCGAGCGTCCGGTTGAGCGCGCCGTGCGCGGGATGTTGCCGCGGGGCCCGTTGGGCAACGACATATATCGGAAGCTGAAGGTCTATGCTGGACCCAAGCATCCCCACGAAGCTCAGCAACCGAAGGAGATCGAGCTGTAGATGAGCATGAACTTGGACTACTACTACGGAACCGGCAGGCGCAAGGAGGCGGTGGCGCGAGTGCGCGTGTTCGCCGGCAACGGCCAGGTCGTCATCAACGGCAAGCCGATGCCGGAGTACTTCGGCCGCACCGGCCTGCACACGGTGCTCTTGGCACCCCTGCGCGTCACGAACAACACCGGCAAGTACAGCCTTACCGTCAAGGTAGCCGGTGGCGGCACCAGCGGCCAGGCCGGCGCGATCAGCCACGGGCTGGCGCGGGCCTTGGTGCGGGCGGATGAGACGCTGAAGCCGGCGCTGCGCCGGGCCGGGCTGCTCACGCGCGACCCGCGCGTGAAGGAGCGCAAGAAGTACGGTCTCAAGCGTGCCCGCAAGGCCCCGCAGTACACGAAGCGTTAGGTTGACGTTCCGGCCCTCTTCCTCTATGGATCTTGGGTCGAACGGCGATTGCCGCGTCTTGCGTGCACGATGTGGCGAGACTCCTTGCCGGCGTAGCCATAGATTGCCAGGATATTTCCCTAAGCCGACCGCGGCCGAAAACGGCCGCGGTCTTTCGTGGTGCCCGCCACCACGCGTTCGGCCCTGCTGCCCGTGGGCAAGGCCTGGGCGGAGCGCTATAATAGGTAGCGGCTGCCGGGAATGGCCGGACTTCGCCAACCTGCTCCCGGCGACCGGCACTCGAAGCGCGGGAGGTGGCTTACTATGCGCGTAGACCTCAACTGCGACCTGGGAGAGAGCTTCGGGCACTATCGCCTGGGCTTCGACGAGGTGCTGATGGACCACATCACCTCCGCCAACGTCGCCTGTGGCTTCCACGCGGGCGACCCGCTGGTGATGGCGCGCACCGTCGACCTGGCGGCGGGCAAGGGGGTCGGCGTGGGCGCCCACCCCGGCTACCTCGATCTGCGGGGCTTCGGGCGCTACCGCATGGACCTGCCGCCGGAGGTGGTCGAGGCGGACTTGCTCTACCAACTCGGCGCCCTGGACGCATTCGCCCGCGTGCGGGGCGTGCGGCTGGCGCACGTCAAGCCGCATGGCGCCCTCTACAACGCCTGCGAGGTCGACGAGAAGGTGGCGCGGGCCGTCGCCCGGGCCGTGAAGCGCTACGACCCCCAGCTGGTGCTGGTGTGCTCGGCGACCTCGCCCGTGGCCATGGCCGCGGGGGAAGCCGAGGGTTTGCAGGTAGCCCGAGAGGCTTTCGCCGACCGGCAGTACAATCCGAACGGTACGCTGCGCTCCCGCCGGGAGCCGGGCTCGCTGCTGACCGACCCGGCGGAGGCTGCCCGCCACGCGATACGCATGGTATGCGAGGGGACGGTCGTGGCCTACGACGGCTCGCGGGTCCCCGTCCAGGCCGACACGCTGTGCATCCACGGCGACCAGCCCACGGCCCCCGCCGTGGCCAGGGCAGTGCGGGAGGCCCTCGTCGAGGCGGGCGTCGAGATCAGGGGCCTCGCGGAGCAAGGGTAGCCGATGTCCACCCTGTACGACGAGCCTCGCCTCTTGCCGGCCGGCGAGTCGGCCCTGGTGGTGGAGTTCGCCGACGCCATCACCCCCGAGGCCAACGAGCGGGTAATGGCCCTGGCGCGAGCCCTGGCGGCCAGGCCGCTCGCGGGCCTGGGCGAGGCCGTGCCCACCTACCGCTCGCTCCTCGTGCACTTCGACCCGCTGCTCCTCGGCGAGGAGCGCCTTCGCCGTCACCTCGCCTTTCTGCTGGGCGACCTCGCCGCCGGGCCGGCGGACGTCGGGACCGGGCGCGAGGGGCGCCTGCACGAGATTCCGACCGTCTACGGCGGCGAGATGGGTCCCGACCTGGCCGGCGTGGCGGCCATCACCGGCCTCGACGAGGATGAGGTGGTGCGCCTACACGGCGAGGAAACCTACACGGTCTATATGATCGGCTTTCTGCCTGGCTTCCCCTATCTGGGCACCCTGCCGGAGGCGCTGGCGACGCCGCGCCTGGAGTCTCCCCGCCTGGCGGTCCCCGCCGGGTCCGTGGCCATCACCGGCCGCCAGACGGGCATCTACCCGATGGAGAGCCCGGGCGGTTGGCGGATTATCGGGCGCACGCCGTGGCGCCTGTTCGACGTCCGCCGTGACCCGCCCTCCTTTCTCGCGCCCGGCGACCGGGTGCGCTTCGTGCCGGTGGCGGCCGCCGACTTCGAGCGGCTGGGAAGGGAGCAGGCATGGCCCTAGAAGTCCTCGACGGTGGCCTGCTGACGACGGTTCAAGACCTCGGACGCCTGGGCTACGAGCGCTACGGCGTGCCGGTCGCCGGGGCCATGGATCCGTTCGCCCTGCAGGCGGCCAACGCCCTGGTAGGTAACCCATTGTCCGAGGCGGGGCTGGAGATAACCCTCCTGGGCCCGGCCCTGCGTGTCACCGCCCCTTGCCTGATCGCCGTGACGGGGGCCGGCCTGGGCCTGCGTTTGGACGGTCAGCCCGCGCCCCTCTGGCAGGCGCTGTACGTGGGGCCGGGGAGCGTGGTCGACTTCGCCGGCCGGGTCGCCGGCTGCCACGCCTACCTGGCCGTGGCCGGGGGCCTGGAAGTGGCGCCAGTGCTCGGTTCGCGGGCCACCTATCCGCGGGGAAGACTGGGCGGCTTCGAGGGGCGGGCCCTGCGGGCGGGCGACCGCCTCCCCCTGCGTGCCGCCGAGGCAGGCCGAAGAGGCCCGGCGGGACGGGCGGTGCGAGCATTAGACGTTCCCATTTACGGCGACGAGTCCGAGATGCGAGTGGTGCTGGGGCCGCAGGCGGACCGTTTCACCGCCGCCGGCCGGGAGACGTTCCTGGGCTCCGTCTATGCCGTGAGCCCGGCGGCGGACCGCATGGGCTATCGCTTGCAGGGGCCGCCCATCGCCCACATTGGCGGCGCGGACGTCGTCTCCGACGGCGTCCCCCTGGGGGCCGTCCAGGTGCCCGGCGACGGCCAGCCCATCGTGATGATGGTCGACCGCCAGACGACGGGCGGTTACGCCAAGATCGCCACCGTCATCGCCGCCGACATCCCTCTCCTCGCCCAGTGCGTGCCGGGGGCGAGCCGGGTGCGGTTCCGGTCGGTAACCGTTCAGGAGGCGGTCAGCGCCCTCCGTGCCCAGGCCGCCCAGCTGGCGGCCCTCGCCGGGCCGCGGGCCTATCGTCTAGGCGACCAGTCGCCCGCGGACGGAGAGGTGGCCTTCGATTGCTAGCCGTGTTTCTCGAGGTGCGGCCGCCGATCTGTTGTTGCCACGAGCAAAGGGGAGAGCAAGGGTTCTATCGCCCTTCTAGGGAGAGGGTTAGGCTGAGGGTCGGCCGTAGGGGCGCGGTCCCCGCGCTCTGAGAATGGGGCAAGAGGAGTGCCAACCAACCGTAGGGGCTGGTCCGCCCCTACGGTAGCAGGCGGGCCGCCGCGAGGCAGTTTTCATCCGTCGCCGGTGGCCGCCAGGCGAGGCGCCCGGCGGCGTCATTCCCGCGGAAGCGGGAATCCATCCGGTGCGTGGCCATACGGGGGACTGGATCCCCGCTTGCGCGGGGATGACAAGGATCGGTGATAGACGGCGAGCCCAGGATTAGGGCGCGGCCGTGGCCAGGGCCGAGGAGGGCGACCGCCGGTCGCCCCTACAGCTGGTTAGCGTCCGTGGTCGATAAGGACAATTGATGGCCAATTGGCCAGCCGACCCAAGACGACGCGATGCGAGTGGGGTATGGTGAGAGGGGAGCAAGGAGGCGCGGGGCTCTTGTTGGTCCCACGTTGGCCTCAGTATGGATGCAGGGAGGAACTAGGTGGTGAGTCGTGAGTATCCCCAGCGGCCGATTGTCGCCGTGGGCGGGGTCACCTTTCGGGGCGACGACGTGCTCCTCGCCCAGCGCGGCAAGGCGCCGGGCTACGGGACCTGGAGCATCCCGGGCGGGGCGCTGAAGGTCGGCGAGACGCTGCGCGAAGGCGTGGCCCGCGAGGTAAGGGAGGAGTGCGGCATCGAGGTCGAGGTCGGCGAGGTGGTGGAGATTGTCGACCGCATCGTCGTCGACGGCGACGGCCGCGTCCAGTATCACTACGTGATCGTCGACTGCCTGGCCGCGTACAAAGAGGGGAACCTCACCCCGGCCTCCGATTGCCTGGAGGCCCGGTGGGTTCCCCCTGACGGGCTTGCCGCCTACAATCTCACATCTGCCGCCGAGGAGGTCATCGCCAAGGCTCGCCGCCTCCGCGCGGAGCCCCCTCCGGCGTATAGAAGCGATGTAGGTGATGGACCGGCCCGTGTCCCTTCCCGACAGGGTAGGCCTGCTCGATGGCGCGGGTGAGATACTCCTTCGCGCCGGCCACCGCCTCCGGGGCCGGCAGGCCCCGGGCCAGGAGGGCGGCGATAGCCGCCGAGAACGTGCAGCCGGTGCCGTGGGTGTGGCGGGTGGGCAGCCGCGGCGCCCGGTACTCCCGGAACTCCTGGCCGTCGTAGAGCAGGTCCACCGCCTCCCCGGGCCGATGGCCCCCCTTCAGTACCACGTGGCGAGGGCCTAGGGCGAAGATGTCCACCGCTCCCTGCCCGAAATCCTCATCCGTGACGAGGCGCCGGCCGAGAATCTCCTCCGCCTCGGGCACGTTCGGCGTGACGACGTAGGCCAGCGGCAGCAACTCCTCCTTCAACGCCTGCACGGCGTCCCGCCGGAGGAGGGTGTCGCCGCTCTTGGCGACCATCACCGGGTCCACGACCAGGTTGGGTATCCGGTATTCCTTAACCTTCCGGGCGACGACCTCGATGATCGCCGCGTTGGCCAGCATGCCTGTCTTGGCGGCCTGGGTACCGATGTCCGTCATCACGGCGTCGATCTGGGCGCCGACGAACTCCGGCGGCAGCTCGTGGACGGCCATCACGGCGGTTGTATTCTGTGCCGTGACGGCCGTGAGGACGGACATTCCGTACACCCCCAGCGCCGCGAACGTCTTCAGGTCTGCCTGGATACCGGCACCGCCCCCGGAATCCGACCCGGCAATGGTGAGCGCAATCTTCATTGGCATAACCCCGCCTATCTAGGAGACGTGCGACTCCAGCCTCTTCCAGAGCTTCTCCTTCGGCATGAAGCCGATGATCCTCTCCGCGTCCTGCCCGTTCTTGAAGAGAATGAGCGTCGGGATGCTCATAATCCCGTACTGGCGAGGCGTGTTCGGGTTCTGGTCCACGTTCATCTTGACCAGCTTGAACTGCCCCTTGTGCTCGTTCGCCATCTCCTCCACGACTGGTGAGATCATGCGGCAGGGCCCGCACCACTCGGCCCAGAAGTCGACGAGCACCGGCGTTTGTGAATCCAGGACGTCGCTCTTGAAGTTGCTGTCGCTGACGGTTGCCACGTTTTCGGCCATTTAGATCCTCCGAGGTTCAACAATTTGCCTGCCCCGCGGCCCCCAGCCGCCGGGCGTGTAGTGGTTCATGCCATTCTTCTAGTTCTCTTCGGTTCACAAGCCAAGCAACACGTGGTCGGCCGGCCTGCAAACCGAGTGCCTCTCTTCGTGGGCGCCACCCTGGCGCGCGCTGGAAGGGGCACGTCTAAACAATTCAGCTGCAATATCCCTGCCAGCAGTCTGCCTTCGCCAGAGCGGGGAGAGGACGAGGGCTTCTTGCGCTAGCCCCGTCTGGGCTGGAGACCCATCTTGTCGCGCACCTCTACCATCGTCTCGACGGCGATGGCCCGTGCCCGCCTGGCCCCTTCGCCCAAGACGTCGTCTATCAGGTCCGGCTGAGCGGCGAGCTCGGCGCGGCGGGCCCGGAAGGGCGCCAGGGCCGCGTTCATGCCCTCGGCCAGGAGACGCTTGCAGTCGACGCAGCCCAGGGCCGCCGAACGGCAGTCGCGCTCGATCTCGGGCCGGCGCTCGGGGTTGTAGAATCCGTGCAGGGTGAAGACGTTGCACACCTCGGGGTGGCCCGGGTCGCGGCGGTAGACGCGCGAGGTGTCGGTCACCATCGTCATCACCCGCTTCGTCGTCTCCTCCGCGCTGGCCGAGAGTTCGATGTGGTTGTCGAGGCTCTTGCTCATCTTCTGCACGCCGTCGACGCCCATCACCCGCGGGAACGTCGTCAACTTGGCGGCCGGTTCGGGGAAGAGCGGTCCGAACAGATACTCGAAGCGGCGAACGATCTCTCGCGCCAACTCCAGGTGCGGGAGCTGGTCGTCGCCCACGGGCACGGTGTCGGCCTTGTAGAGGATGATGTCGGCCGTCATCAGGACCGGGTAGCCAAGCAGGCCGTAGTTCACGTTCTCCGGGTGCATGCGCACCTTCTCCTTGAAGGTCGGCAGGCGGGTGAGCCAGGTCATCGGCGTGATCATGGATAGGAGGGTGTGCAGCTCAGCGTGCTCGGGGACGTGAGACTGGGCGAAGATGATGCTCCGGCCCGGGTCCATCCCGGCCGCCAACCAGTCGAGCAGCATCTCGTTCGTATTGCTGCGCAGGTCGGCGGTGCTTTCGAGGGTCGTCAAGGCGTGCAAGTCGACTATAGAGTAGATGCAGTTGTACTCTTCCTGCAACTGCACATAGTTCTGGATGGCGCCGAGGTAGTTGCCGATATGCTGTCTACCGGTTGGCCTGGCGCCACTAAAGACCCGGCCCTTCATATGTTAAGATTGCTCCTTTCGAGTTCCGGTTGCTACATCTGCTCGGGGGCGGTGACTCCCATGAGGCTAAGCGTGTTGGCCAGCACGACCTGGGCCGCCCGCACCAACTTCAACCGTGCCCGCGACATCTCCGGTTCCTCGGCGACGGCGACTCGGCAATGTTGGTAGAACAGATGGAAGAGGCGCGCCAACTCCTGCGCGTAGTACGGTAGGTGGTGCGGCTCCAGGCGCTGCGCGGCATCCGCGATCAGCTCGGGAAGCATCAACATCTGCCTGATGAGCGTTAGTTCCGCGGGATGGCTCAGCAAGGAGACATCGCCCGTGGCCGCGAGGTTGAGCTCGGCGGCGTAACGGAGGATGCTCGCGATGCGGGCGTGCGCGTATTGGACATAATATACTGGGTTCTCGGCCGACTGCGTCTTGGCCAACTCCAGGTCGAAGTCCATCTGGCTGTCGGCCGAACGCGCCAGGAAGAAGAAACGGCAGGCGTCGCGGCCAACCTCTTCCAGCACCTCGCGCAGGGTGACGATGTCGCCGGTGCGCTTCGACATGCGC
>JAJZQK010000114.1 GCA_021847625.1 Chloroflexota bacterium | reverse complement strand
CGAGTTCGGGGCCGACCCCCTACGCTACTACCTCTTGCGCGAGGTGCCCTTCGACCGTGACGGCGACTTCGCCTGGCCCACCTTCGTCCAGCGCTACAACGCCGACCTGGGCAACGACCTGGGCAATCTGCTCAACCGCACGGTGTCGATGATCAACCGCTATTTCGGCGGCGTCGTGCCCGAGCCCGTCCGCGCCGACTGGCAGAGCAAACCCGCCGACAAGGAGCTGATCGCCCTGGCCGGCGAGACGGTGGAGGCCATCGAGCGCCACTTCAACGCGCTGTCCTTCAGCGACTCCCTGGTCGCCATCTGGCAGTTCGTCAGCCCGGCCAACAAGTACTTTGAGGAGAACGCGCCCTGGACGCTGCAGAAGACGGACCGCCAGCGGCTGAGCACGGTGCTCTACAACCTGGCCGAGGCCATCCGCCTGATCGCCCACTTCGTCTACCCGGCGATGCCGGAGACGGCCGCCAAGATGACTGCCCAGCTCGACGTGCCCCTGCAGACCGCCGGCAACTGGGCCGAGGTGAGCGCCTGGGGTGGGCTCGCGGCCGGCACGAAGGTGACGGAGAAGCCCGTTCCTCTCTTCCCGCGCATCACCGAAGAAGGGGTCATCGCCTAAGCATGGGAGACACCGCTGCCTCCCCCGCGGAGGGCTGGGCACTGGTCGATACCCACGCCCACCTGGACGACAAGGCCTTCGACGCCGATCGCGCGGAGATAATGCCGCGGGCCCGCGCCGCCGGTGTGTCATACGTCCTGACGGCGGGCACCGATCTCCCCTCCAGCCGGCAGGCCGTGGCCCTGGCCGCCGACCACGAAGGCGTGTACGCCGCCGTGGGCGTGCACCCACACGAGGCGGCTCATCTTGACGAGGCGACCCTGAGCGAGCTGCGCCTGCTGGCCGGCCAACCGAAGGTGGTGGCCATCGGCGAGGTGGGCCTCGATTTCTATCGCGACCTCTCGCCCCGTCCCCAGCAGCAGGCGGCGCTGCGGGCCCACCTGGCGCTGGCCCAGGAACTCGACCTGCCCGTGATCGTGCACGACCGCGACGCGCACGCGGAGGTGCTGGCCGCGCTGCGGGCCTGGCGGCAAGGCTACCCCCAGGCGCGGGGCGTGCTGCACGCCTTCTCCGGGGATGAGGCAATGGCCCGCGAGGCAATTGAGCTGGGCTTCTACATCTCCTTCGCGGGGCCGTTGACGTTCCCCAAGGCCGATAAGCTGCGCCACCTGGCGGCGGCCCTTCCCTTGGAACGTCTTCTAGTGGAGACCGACTGCCCGTATCTCACGCCGGTGCCGCTGCGCGGTCGGCGCAACGAGCCGGCCAACGTGCGGCTGGTGGCGGAGAAGTTGGCCGAGGTGAGGGGGATCACGCTCGCGGAGGCGGCCCAGGCCACCACGGCTAACGCCAGACAGCTTTTTCGGTTACAATGAGAATTACTGATCGCCATGTCGGGCAGGCGCCCGCGGCGAAGGTCTATACGTGCTCTTAACCAGGAGGCTAGGTTGAACATCTCGTCCGTCTTCGACCTCGTGGCCGACGATCTACATACGCTGCAAGAGGAGTTAGCGCAGGTAGCCGTAGTCGATCACCCGATCTTCGGGGAGATGCTGCGCCACATTCTGCTGGGCCGCGGTAAACGTCTGCGTCCGGCCATAGGGTTCCTGGTTACGCGCATGGGCGGCGGCGATGTGAAGCGTGTGGTGCCGCTGGCGGTATCGGTGGAGCTGCTCCACACCGCCACCCTCGTCCACGACGACCTCATCGACAACTCCCTGGTCCGCCGGGGCAACGTCACCCTCAACGCCATGGCTAGCCAGGGCGTGACGGTGCTGGTGGGCGACTACATGTTCGCCGCCGCCGCCGACTACGCCAACCGCTGCCGGAACCTCGACGTGATGGACGTCGTCGCCAAGACGGTGATGACCATCTGCTACGGCGAGCTGCGGCAGATCTTCAGCATCGGCGACCTGCGCCTGGGCGTGGAAGAGTACTATCGCCAGATCGAAAGCAAGACGGCCACCCTCTTCGCCGCCTCCGCGGAGTGCGCCGGCCTGGTAATGGGCTTGCCCCGCCAAGAGGTCACCCGCCTGCACGAGTACGGCCACAGCCTGGGCATGGCCTTCCAGATAGCCGACGATATCCTCGACTTCGTCGGCGACGACAAGGTGCTGGGCAAGCCCGTGGGCAGTGACCTGCGCCAAGGCACCATCACCCTTCCCGCCCTGTACGCGATGCAGAACCCCGCCGTCGGCGAGCAGGTGATCGCGCTCCTGGAGCGGGACGACGACCGCGATGCGAACGTCAACCAGGCGGTGCAGCTCGTCCTGCAATCGCCCGCCATCGATGCCTCCTACAAGGCCGCCGCCGAGTTCGTAGCCCGCGCCAAGGAAAGCCTGGCCGGCTTCCCCGCCTCGCCCTACCGTACTGCCCTCCTCGATCTCGCCGACTACGCGATTGCCAGGAAGAAGTGATCTAGTGCTGTAGCAGGACCGTGGCGCCGATGATCACCCGCAACAGAGAAGGGTCGGCGTAGAGGATCAGCCGTGACCCGCCGATGCTGCCGACAAACGAGGCCAGGGTCAACGGCGCGATCACCCGCGGCTGCACGAGCTTGTGCAACTTGAGAAAGAGAGGTGCCTTCACCGCCAGGCCCACGGTCAGGGCCAGGACGACGGTCGCCTTCGGATCGTAGATCAGCGAGAGTAGCGGCACGAGGACGAGGTTGAAGCCGAAGCCGGTCATGGCCAGAGCCATGGTCGCGACGAAGGTGAAGAGGAAGGACCAAGCAAGAAAAACCAAGTTCCGACACCCCAGACAAAGCATAGGGCGGCCCCCGGCCGCCCGTCGCTAGATTGTAGCACCGCCCGCCTCGACAGGCAATCGCCAGCCGTCGGCGAGGGCGCATCGTTTCCCGGCTTATCGTCGTCTAAGTAGTCCGACGTAGCCGTTGCTGCCCGGGTGCCCGCTACCGGGAGAGCCAACGGAGCCTCTGCCGGCATCCCTGTCATCCCCGCGCAAGCGGGGATCCAACGTTATTTGTAGGGGCGAAGGGCGTTCGCCCTGGCCGCGCACTGGCTGGATTCCCGCTTCCGCGGGAATGACGGAACCGGCCGACCGTGCAGCAAGGATAAGGCCGGGCTATTCAGAAGAGCGCCCTGGCGGCGCCAAAGATGCCCACGAAGCCCGTGCCAGTCACAAAGAGGATGATCGCCCGGTACAGCAGTCCCCTCGGGGCACGGCGGAAGGCGAAGTTGCCGGAGAAAAGGCCGATAGCAACGCCGGGCAGGAGCACGGCATCCAGGTGCATTATCTCCGGCGTCAAGGCCCCGGAGAGGGCGAGCAGGGCCGCGCTGAACACGAACGTGAGCGTGGAGAAGGCGGTCATGTTGGCGCGCAGCGACTCCTTGGCCCAGGCCTGGTTGACCCCAAGGAGCACCACCGGCGGCCCGCCCATGCTCGTGCTCCCCGTGAGCGTCCCGCTGACGAAGCCGACCACCGCCGTCGCCAGGCCCGCGCGCTCGATGTGCCAACGGCGATTGAACAGCATGAGCGTCGAGAGGATCACCACCGTCGCGCCGATGCCAAGACGCAGAAAGGAGGAGTTGGCGTAGACGAGCGCCCGCGTGCCGGCCAGGTTGCCGACTAGCGAAGCAATCGTCAGCGGGGCGATGACCGGCAGCTGCACGAACTTGCGGTCCTGCCACAAGATCGGCAGCTTGCTTAAGAACCCGAGGCTGAGGCTGATCATGACGACGGCCTTCGGGTCGTAGATAAGCGAGAAGAGCGGCACGAGGACGAGGCCGAAGCCAAACCCGGTAACCGCCTGGGCGACAGCGGCCAGAAAGGCGATGGCCAGGCCGCTGGCAATAAACTCCAAAATCCAACGCTCCGACGAAATGGGCGGGCGACCTTCGCCGCCCGCCCGGCCATTCTAGCACGCGCCAGCCCCCACGGCAACAGATGTCCGCTCGTCTACCAGGGTCTATGCGTTCTCCATCTTGGCGTAGCGGCGGGGCTCTGTACCCGCCGACGGTGGCCGCGAGGCGCCGCCGTTGCGCGGGAACAGAAGCGTTCTGGCTCGCCGACGGCGCAGGCGCTTTCCGTGCCACTGGTCCCAGTCGGCGACCGCCGCCTCCTGAGGGCGCCGAAATCAGAGCGCATAAGCCCTGGCTTGTCTACACCCCTGATCTGGGTTCACGGCTCGTCGGAGCTGGATGGCAACCAAACCGGGATCCTTAAGAAGACGCCGTGGATTCCTTGAGGATGCTGATCGTGATCCGTTCTTCTGATTTTCAACGCTCGATGCCAACTAGCACGAGCGGCACTGCCGGAACTCCGCGCCCTTGGCGAACAACGTTGTAGACCTCCCCCTCATAGTACGCGACGCCAGAGCTCATTTGGCTTTGGAGCGACTTCATCGGAAGGATTTCGATTCCAACGTCAATACGATCGCTCACATAGAACGCAAGGTGTTTGACGAACAGGTCATAGGCTACAAAAGAGTACTTACCAAACTGCACTTCAACGGCAACCCGGTCCTTGACAAAATCGGTTTGGTTATAGCTGTAGATAGGAGTTTCCCCTGCTGATTCAATTTCCCTTTTCTGTTCTTCAGGTTGTATCGTTAGCGTTTTGCGGATCAATTTCTCGCTTCTTGTAACCCAGTAACTAACCCTGCTTTCCTGCCATTCCTTTGCCTTCAATAGCCCGTCAAAACTCTTGTTTAGATCGACTGGACTGCAGAGAATCCTTCCTATCTTAGTCTTCTCTTTAGATATCTTGGTCATACATTTCTCTGCATCAACAGCCTCGATAACCTCCTGCATTTCCCTCCAAAGCTCCGGCTTGTGGACAAGAAGGAACTCAAGGCCGTTCAGATGGGAGTACATGTCAGATATCCTCACTTGGTTCTGTACTCCTCAGATCTCTCAACAAGTACAGGCTGAGAGAAGTTGTCTCTTCTCGTCCAGGGCGCAACGGTGAGGCTGTTTCCGGCTTCCACAGGATCATATACAGGCCTACTCATTGGTCTCGTCTTCAGCGTTCCATCCATCTCCCGCTCAATTCGCTGTCGTGCAAGGTTTATGTACTTAGGAACGATCTCTGCGCCTGCGCCGCGGCGACCGTGCCGAATTGCAGCGATCACTGATGTCCCAGTGCCAAGAAACGGGTCGAAGACCCAATTGTCCTCCTCAGTCAGCGCGAGGACGAGGCGCTCGATTAATTCCACTGGAAACTGGCAGGGGTGCTCTGTCTTCTCAACGTGGTTGCTCTTAACATTGGGGATTACCCACAAGTCGCCGGGATTCTTACCGAGAGGATTGCACGAGTACTGGCCAGCCTTGGGACCTTTGAAGTACTTCTTCCCCGGATACTTCTGTGGCACGCGTACGGCATCGAGATTGAACACGTAGTCGTCACTTTTCGTGAACCATACTATCGTCTCGTACCGTCCTGAGAACCGTCGGCTACAGTGCAGCCCATGCTCGAAATGCCAGATGATCCGGTTGCGCATCTTTAGCCCGAGACCCGAAAAGATAGGGTACAGGACTGCATCCAACGGCGTTATGGCCCCCCCGTCAACATAGTTGCCAACCTGCCAGCAAATGCTGCCTCGTGGGGACAAGGCGCGCACACACTCTGTGATTACCCGCTCCTGCTGCTGGAGATAACGGTCGAGACGCAGTCTCCTCTCATATTCTTTGCCGATATTGTAGGGAGGCGATGTAACGACCAACTGGAGGGATTCGGCCGGGACCGTCCTAAGGATGTCAAGACAGTCACCCGGGTAGACCACGACGTTCGCCATGGATGTGAATTCATCTGAAATCGCCCGTCTATCTTGAATCATGGCCCGATTATAGGGCTTTTGCTTGCTTGTTTCAATCCTTCTGCCCTCTCCAAACGACAGAGTTTTACGGTTGGCTGCGGCCTCCGCTCTTGCCATTCCACAGGTTCTTCTCGGCACGAGTGGCTGTCTTGCTCATCGTCCGCTCGCAGGCTGGCTCGTACGCGTGTTACGTAATCATGAAGGGAATGCTGAGGATCAGCCAACCTCGTGCTGCAGGCTCTGAACAACTTGCCGTGCGGAGAGCCTGGGTATCACGTTGAGGCCACATTGCCCCAGCCACCGCAAGGCATGTTCCGTCAACTCGCCCATCGTCAGCGCCCACGTTGGGAGAAGCGGCTCTTTCGGCTTAGCCGAAAGAGCCGCTAGCAGCTACGAGGTTTGGACTCCAGATTGTGGATAGACACCAGCCTACGAAGCCATCTCGGCCAGCAGCTCGTCGGCGCTGGTGGTCGGCCGGCGGCAGGTGAAGTCGACGCAGTAGTAGGCCGTGGGCCGCCCGTCCTGCGCCGGCCGTCCCTCCAGGAGCGGGCTCCCCTCGGCTCCCTCCTGGCCCACGACCACGAGATTCGGCTGGTAGAGGGAGACCGCCGTCCGCAGCAGCGCTTGCGTCGCCGGATCATCCGGCGGGCCGACGACCGCCAGCTCCCGCGGGCTCGTTGTGGCGAAGTCGAAGGCGCAGAGCCAGTAGGCAAAGGAGTGCGGCTGCTTGGCCGCGGTGCGCACCACGCCGGCCAGGCTGGTCTCGGCCACCTGCCGGTAACCCTCGTTACCCTCCAGGCCAGCCAGGTAGTAGAGAGCCAACGTCGCCGCCGAGGCCCCCGCAGGGAGGGCGCTGTCCACGACCGTGCGCGGGCGCACGATCAGCTCCTCGTGCCCGGCGGCCGTGTCGTAGAAAGCCTTGTCGCGGTCGCTCCAGAACCGCTCCAGCATCGCCATCGCCAGCTCTCGGGCCCGGCGTAGCCACTCGCCCTCTAGGGTCGCCCGGTGCAGGGCCAGCAGGCCCTCAACGACGAAGGCGTAGTCCTGGAGGAATCCCGCCACCCGGGGTGGCCGCGCGTCACTCGTGTGCCAGAGGTTGCCGTCGGAATAGAGGGCGCTCAGCAGGTAGCGGGCATTCTCCCTGGCCGTCTCCAGGTAGACCGGATTGGCGAGGGCGGCCCCCGCCTCGGCGAAGCTGCCCAGCATCAGGCCGTTCCAACCGGCGATGATCTTGGTATCGGTGCCGGGCTGCGGGCGCTGGTCCCGCCGCTCCCGCAGGCGCTGGCGGGACCGTTCCGCGCGCTGGGTAAGCTCCGCCAAGGACACCCTGTACTCGGCGGCCACGCCGGCGTCGTCTCTGTGCCGGGTGGGGATGCTCTTGCCCTCGAAGTTGCCGCTCCGCGTGATCCCGAAGTAGTAGCTCGCGAACTTGGCCTCCTCCTCGCCCAGGACATCCCGCACCTCCACGGGGGTCCAGACGTAGTAGGCACCCTCCCCGCCCTCGGAATCGGCATCCTGGGCCGTGTAGAAGCCCCCCTCGGGCGAGCGCATCTCCCGGCGCACGTAGTCCAGGGTCTCCGTGACGATGCGCCGGTAGAGGGGGTTGCCCGTGACCTGGTAGGCGTGCAGGTAGAGGCGGGCCAGCTGGGCGTTGTCGTAGAGCATCTTCTCGAAGTGCGGCACCGTCCAGCGCTGGTCGACGCTGTAGCGATGGAAGCCGCCGCCCAGCTGGTCGTAGATGCCGCCACCGGCCATGCGCCCGAGCGTCGTCTCCACCATGAGGAGGCCGTCGGCGCCGCTGCCCCGGTGGTGCAGGCGCAGCAGAAACTCCACGATCATCGGCTGAGGGAACTTCGGCGCCGGGCCAAAGCCGCCGAACGTCGGATCGAACGTCCGGCGCAGGTTGTTGTAGGCCGAGGCCAGCACCTCCGGGCCGGGCAGCGAGCCCGTGGCCCGGACCGGCGTCTGCCTGATCTGAGTGACGAGCCAGTCGGCCGTGTTCTCCGTCTCCCGCCGCTTCTGGCGGTATTCCTCGGCCATTTCCTCCAGGATGTGGCGGAAGCTCGGCAAGCCGTAGCGGGCGGTGGACGGAAAGTAGGTGCCGCCGAAGTAGGGCTTGCCCTCCGGGGTGAGGAAGACGGTGAGTGGCCAGCCGCCATGGCCGGTCAGCGTCTGCACGGCATCCATGTAGATGTTGTCGAGGTCTGGCCGCTCCTCGCGGTCGACCTTGATGCTTACGTAGTTCTCGTTCATCACCCGGGCCGTCGCCGGGTCCTCGAACGACTCGTGGGCCATCACGTGGCACCAGTGGCAGGACGAGTAGCCGATGCTCAGGAGGATCGGTTTGTCCTCTTCCTTGGCCCGCCGGAACGCCTCCTCCCCCCAAGGGTACCAATCCACGGGGTTCTCGGCGTGCTGCCGCAGGTAAGGGCTGGTCTCGTGTTGTAGGTGGTTGGGCATGTGTTTGTCTCCTGTCATCTACCCGCCCTCGGGTAGGGGCGCTGTCTAGCGTAGAGAAAGGAATTTAGATAGGTTTCTCTATAATCAAG
>JAJZQK010000113.1 GCA_021847625.1 Chloroflexota bacterium | reverse complement strand
CTTGCGCATGATCCCGTGCCCATGCTTGCCATTGCCCATCGGCTCGCCGTGGTCCGAGACGACCATGAAGAGGGTGTCCTCCTCCAGACCCATTGCCCTGACCTGGTCCATCAGGTAGCCGAGCCACTTGTCGACCATCGTCACCTTCTCGGCATAGAGCATCCTGATGTGATGAAGCTCCTCCTCGGTGTAGATGCCGGCAACCTCGCCGATCACCGGCAGGAACATATCCTTACCCTTGTAGTCGGGGTCGTAGGGGCACTTCAGGTCCGGGTCGTAGACGCTGGGTGGGTCCCAGGGCTCGTGGGGGTCAAAACTGTCCACCCAAAGGAAGAACTGCTTGTTGCGGTCCGCCTTCTTCAGGTAATCAACAGCCGCCTTCATCGTCCGCGGAGCCATCTGGTCCTCTTCGCTCTTCCAGTACTGGCTCTCCCGCAGGTGGCAGCTCATCTCGTAGAGCAGCGGCTCCATGACCTTTCCGCCCAGCACCTTGTCGGTGGTCTCCAGGACGTGGTCTTCGACGAAGTCACGCGCGTCGAGGTGGAGCAGCGGATCTTGGGAGAAGTAATCGTGGTCGGACTCGTGGCCATGGGTGAACCAGACCTTGTCGAAGCCCCGAGAATAGCCGAACTTCGGCAGGCGGTACATCGGGCAGTCAAAGACGAGCGCGGTGTCGATGGGCCGTCCCCAGCAGAGGTCGGCGATGGTGGTGTCGTCCATGTCCAGGGCCGACCAGCCCTTGGCAGGCAGGTGATAGCGCCCGGTGAACATCGTGCGGCGGCAAGGCACCGTCGGCAGGCCCTCGATGTAGTTGTTCTCGAAGAGCACCCCCTCCCTGGCTAGGCGGTCCATGTTGGGAGTCTTGATCCACTTATTGCCGTAGCAGCCCACGTAATTGGCCCCCAGGCTGTCCAGCATGACAACGATGACGTTCTTCTTCACACGTCCCTCCTCAGTCAATCCTCACTGTTACTGTGCACCCGAAGTGGCTACCTGACGAGGACGCATTTGGCCCGCCCGCGTCCCCAACCGGTGCCCGACCTCGGGGCAGATTCGCATTTGTAGCCACCAGTAGGCTACCATGCCAACGCCCGAGCGTCAATCTCATAACCATCAGGGACAAGCGTGATCGCGGTCGATCGCATGGTCGGAATGGCACAGGGACCAAACAATCCCCCGGACAGTGCGTCCGGGGGAATGATCGTGAACGGTGGCTTTGCGGATTACCTGGCGGACCGCCAGTGCACAAATCTCCTGCCCAGTATTCTACCGAGAATGGCGCCGCTTAGTCGATCCGCTCGAACTTCTGGAAGGTGTGGGCGTCCTCGGCGATCAACCCGAGCTTCACGGCGTGCGACCAGGTGACCTCGCCCACGTACATGTCGCCGTGCGAGTCGACGCACAGCTCGTGCGGCGCGCTGAAGAAGCCGGCAGCCGTCGGATCACAGCCTTTGCCACCCCAGCGCGTGAGCACGTGGCCGTCGAGGTCGAAGATGCTCACGCGGCCGTAGTGGGCCTCTTCGATCGGCCCATGGACGAAAGACGTATCGCCCTTCCGCCACCAGTTCTCCGAGACGTAGACGAGCCCCCGCTCGGGGTCGATGCGCACCTGCGTCGGGCGCTGGACGTCGGTCCACTCCTCGAGGAATTTGCCGTCGGGGCTGAAGATTTGGATGCGGTCGTTCTCGCGATCGGTGACCCACACGCGCCCCTCGGGATCGACGGCGATGCCGTGCGGCAGGTGGAACTGGCCCGGCCCGGTGCCCGGCTCGCCCCACGATTGGATGAGCTGGCCGACCGCCGTGAAACGATGGACCTGGCAGTTGCCGTAGCCGTCGGCGACGTACAGTTCGCCGTTGGGCGCGACCGCCACGTTGGTCGGCCGGTTGAAGGGGCCGCCGCCGCGCTTGATGCTATCGATGGTCTTGCCGTCGTAGCCGGTATCCGTGGCAATGCCCACGTGGCCGATCATCATCAAGAGCTTGCCGTCGGGCGAGAACTTGCGGACCGTGTGGTCGCCGTCGTCGACACAGAAGATCGAGCCGTCGGGGCCGATCGTCAGGCCGTGGGTGCGGTTGGTGAACGTGCCCTCACCCCAGGAAGTAACGAAAGATCCATCACGCTCGTACACAAGCACCCGCGGCTCGGACCGGGTCAGGACGTAGACCCTGTCCTTTGAGTCGACCGAGATGCCGGCTACGTCGAGGTGGTGGTAGCCTTCCGGCAGCTGCTCCCAACCTTCGATCACCCTGTAACTGGGTTTCTGAACTCCCAATGTGAACCTCCTCTTAGCCTTTGCCAATCTCCCAAATAACGCCAACACCTGCGCACGGCAATCGGCGCATTGTCTGTCCAGCTACGGGGTACACTGTAGCACAAGCCAGGCGGCCAGACAATCTTCGGCTAGCGTTGGGACGCCCCAGTCAGGAGGTGACGTTCACGGCATGCTAACCGACCCTCAAGCGGGGACGCGAGCCGTGAACAGAGTGTAGGTGACAAAACCATAATGAAGGTACCTTCCCCCAACCTCTTTCCCGGCATAAACGACGAGGAGGCGATAGGGCTGGATTACACCACTCTCGACCGCATCCTCTAGCGTCTGGAACGCCGGATGCCGCCGGACGACGCCGCCCAAGAGCTGAGCCTGAAGACGGATGTCGTCGACTATGTGGTCCAACTACGCGAGGACGCGCGGCCCATGAACGAGCCGCCGGAGGTGCCCCGGGTGTTGGCGAGCTGACGGCGGCTGTCCCTGGCCGGTAGCGTCCACGACCTGCCGCCTTGGGTCATCGCCCGATTGTGCCTCTGAGAGTGGCTTAGGAACTGCCCCTGGGCCTGTGATCCACTAAGCGCTCTGCGACACGGCAAACGAGGCCGCACGCGACCGGGCGAGTCCCGAGCGCCCGTCAATTCCGGCCCTGCTAGCCTTCCGGCCGCCGTCGAGGAGAGTGCGGTCGGCTACGATGCCGCTCCGAGCCCGGGCCTCCGCTCTCCTAGGCGGTCGAGGATTCGCAGGAATACCTCGTCTTCGTCAGCGGTGGCGTCGATCTCCTCCAATATGCCCTCGGCCCTGTAGTAATCGATCACCGATTCCGTCTCACGACGATACTCGGCCAGGCGGTCGCGCACGATCTCCAGGCGGTCGTCCGGGCGCGGTCCGATCGGTCGCCCACAGACCTCACACTGCACCCGGCCATCGCCCGTGGCGTGCAATACGCTCCTGCACGCGGGGCAGATTTCGCCGGGGATGGGTCGCTTGTACTTGGCATTGAAGACCGCCCCGCAATCCGGGCAGACCAACCGCGTCACGGTACGGTCCAATGCCGTCTCATCAGGCACCCGCAAGAAGAACACCCAGGCAAGCCGCGTTCCGAGGTCGGAGAACATAAGGTCGGTCGCTCGCGCCTCTGATAGCTTACGGGGGAAGCCGTCAAGGACGAACCCCTCCTGAGTATCCGCTTCGAGCAGCCGGTGGCGCACTATCCCCAAGACCAGGTCGCCCGGCACTAGCCGGCCCCGCGCCAGGTGCTCCGCCGCGGCCCGACCCAGAGGAGTGCCCGCGGCCACCTCCGCCCGCAGCAGACCGCCGGCCGCGATGTGCACCAGGTGGTAGTAATGGGAAAGCCTTACCGATTGGACCGTCTTGCCGCACCCGGGCGGACCCAGCAGCCCTATGCTCAAGACCATATGCACCTCCCTTGCGCTCGCTAAACCTCGGCGACCATGGGTATGATGAGTGGACGCTTATGCATCGTCCGGTAGATCGAGCGACCGACTGATTGCTTCGTCCGCTCAACCAGGTCGCCGTACGCCGGCTGGCCGCGCCGCCCCCGCGACAACTCGCGCCGCAGGGCCTGCGTCGCCACCTCGAGTTGGCTGTCGGCGGGGAAGCCCTTCGCCGTCAGCGTTGGATCGCCCACGAGGCGCCCGCTCTCCCGATCGATCACCACCGCCGCGAGCACGACCCCGCTCTCAGCCATCTCCCCCTCCCGTCGCAGGACCACCCGCTCGCGACCGCCCACTTCGAGTCGATCCACCAGAAGCGTGCCGGAGGGTACGGGCCGCCCCCGCCTGGCCCCCGTCCGGTCGAACTCCAGCGGCTGCCCCAGCTGCGGCAGGTACACTCTGTCCGGACCGATGCCCTCCTCCCGGCAAAGATCGCTGAAGAGCACCAGGTGGCGGTACTCCCCATGGATGGGGACCACGAAACGCGGCCGCACCGACCGGATCATCTGCCGCAGCTCGTCCCGGCTGGCGTGGCCGGAAACGTGGACGCGCGGGTCGAGCTCCGGGTAGATGACACGCGCCCCCTGCTCGAACAGCGCGTCGATGGTCTGGGCCACGGTCTCCTCGTTCCCCGGCACGGGTGTGGCCGAGATGATCACCGTGTCTCCCTCCACTATGCGCACACGCGGGTGCATACCGGTCGCCATGCGGCTGAGGGCAGCCGTGGCCTCACCTTGGCTGCCGGTGGTCAGCAGTAGCTGGCGACGCTTTGGCAAGCGGAGAACCTCTTCCACCGACGATAGAGGAGCATCGGCCGGTAGGTAGCCGAGAGCCATAGCCACGCGCCCGTTCTGCTCTATGCTCCGCCCCACGAGAGCCGCCCGCCGGCCGAGGTGACCCGCCGCGCGGAGCACGTCGCCAAGACGAGCGATATTCGAGGCGAAGGTTGAGATGATCACGCGGCCGGGGGCCGTCCTGATTATGGAGTCGAGCTCCTCTGTCACCACGCGCTCTGATGGCGTCGCGCCGGGCCTCTCAGATCTGGTGGCATCCGAAAGCAGCGCAAGCACGCCGGCCTCGCCGAGGGCCGCGATCCCCTCAAGGTCCGTACGCCGGTTCGGCGGTAATTTCTGGTCCAGCTTGAAGTCGCCGGTGAAGAAGAGCGCGCCGATGGGGGTGTGCAAGGCTATCGCCATGCTATCGGGGATGCTGTGGGCAACCCGGAAGAACTCGGCACCGAAACGGCCGATTTGGTACCTCTTGCGCGGTTCGACCGGCCTCAGATCGGCGAGCCGCTCGATACGATGCTCACGCAACCTCTCCCGCACGAAGCCGACGGTGAGAGGGCTACCGTAGATCGGCAATGGCCGGTCGCCGGCAAGGAGGGGCAGGATATAGGCCACGGCACCGATGTGGTCCTCGTGCCCGTGGGTAAGGAGGAGCGCGCGCAAATGGTCGCGGCGCTGCTGGATGTATGATACGTCGGGTACCAGGAGGTCTATGCCGCGGAGCTCTTCCTCCGGGAACTTCACCCCGGCGTCGACGAGCACCATCTGACTCCCGTACTCCACGGCGGTAGAGTTCTTCCCGATCTCTCTGATACCGCCCAGGGCGATGACACGCAGTCTCATCTCGGCCATAATCCCTTTCCGGCCTCGCCCCGGCCCCCGAGGGTTGGGCAGGGCAAGGCCTGACGTTCTCTGATGTAGCCGGGCAATACTCGTGCCCGCTCACCAGGGGGCACGAGGGCCGGCCGCGGGAGAACCAAAAGCAACCGGGGTCGCCAGCAGGGAATGGTTCGGCCAGCATTGGCGGGGAACCTCGTGTTTCCTCGTCACGCGCTGTTTCAGGCGGCCCTGCGCATAGCGTGAAGCCGCTGACGCAATTCGTCGAGCGGGAGCGCATTCAGCACGTCCCTCTTCTCCAGCCATCCCCGCCGGGCGGTGGCCGCACCGTAGCGGACGAAGGCGAGCTGGGCCCGGCTGTGAGCGTCGCTGTCTATCGCCAGGGTCGCCCCTAGGTCCTTCGCCCTTCGGGCCCATACCCCGTCCAGGTCCAGCCGGTCGGGCTGGCTGTTTATCTCCAGCGCGGTCCCGACGCGAGCGGCCTCGCGAATCACGGCCTCGAGATCGACGGCATAGCCCTCCCTCTTGCCAATCAGCAGACCACGAGGGTGATTGAGAATGTGCACGAACGGGTTCCGGATGGCCTTGAGGATGCGCGCCGTCATCTTCTCGCTCGATTGGTCGAACGCGCTGTGGATGGAAGCGGTGACGATGTCGAACTCCTTCAGCACGTCGTCCTCGTAGTCGAGCGTGCCGTCGGCCCTTATGTCGACCTCGATGCCGTGTAGAAGGCGGAAGGGGGCATAGCGGGCGTTGAGCCGGCTGATCGCCCGCCGCTGCTCGCGAATGCGCGCCACCGATAGCCCCTTGGCGACCCCCAGGCCAATCGAATGGTCGGTGATCGCCAGGTACTCGTAGCCACGGGCCCGGGCCGCCTCGGCCATCACCTCCAGCGAGTCCACGCCATCGCTCCAGTTCGTGTGGAGGTGCAGGTCGCCGCGGAGGTCCCTTTCCTCGAGCAGGTCCGGCAGGCGGCCCTTCAGCGCCGCCTCGATCTCGCCGCCGTCCTCCCGCAGCTCGGGCGGGATCCAGGCCATCCCGAGCGCCCGGTAGACCTCCTCCTCGCTCGCGCCCGCGATCCGGCGGCCGGAGCGGGCCTCGAACAGGCCGTATTCGCTGAGTTTGAGGCCCTTCTGGATAGCCAGCTCACGGAGGGTGATGTTGTGGGCCTTCGAGCCGGTGAAATACTGGAGGGCGGCGCCGTATACGTCAGGGTTGATGACCCTGAGATCTATCTGGAGATTGCCCTGGCTGAGGATGCTGGAGCGGGTCGGCCCCTTGGCCAGAACCTCCTTCACGATCGGCAAGGAAGTGAAGGCATCGGCCGCCGCCTCGGGGTCCTCGGAGGCGACGAGGACGTCAATGTCGCCTATGGTCTCCTTCATCCGACGGATACTGCCGGCAGGGTCGATTCGCCGCACGGCCCGGTGCCCCTTCAGCATCCCGACGACCTGCTCCGCCGCTGGCAGGGCCACCCCGAGGAGCAGGCGCCGGGTGCGCTGCTGGTAGCGCCGCACCTCGCGCAGAATCTTGTCCTCGGTCTTCTCGCGGATGCCGGGCAGCGTCCTGAGCCTATGCTCGGCCGCCGCCGCCTCCAGTTCCTGGGTCGTGGTGATGCCCAGGTGCTCGTGGATCAGCTTGGCCCGCTGCGGGCCCACGCCGGGCACTTCGAGCAGATCGCCAAGCCCGGGGGCGATCTGCTCCTTGAGCTCCTCGTAGTAGCCGAGCCTGCCGGTGCGCAGGTACTCGTCGATCTTGGCCGCGATGGATTCGCCCACGCCCGGTATTTCCTGCAGCCTGCCCCGCTCGTGCACGGTGGCGATGTCCTCGGCCATCGTCTCTATGTGCCTGGCCGCCTCGTGGTACGCCCTGATCTTGAAAGGGTTCTCCCCCTTGATCTCGAGCAGGTTGGCGATGCCCTCCAGGAGGGCGGCAACCTCTGTGTTTCGAATGGCACTACCTCCGGCACCCGGAACTCCCGCTCTGCGAGGAGCCCTCTCGTTCGTCTACAATGTAGATTGACGCCAACGTTGGCGGCCGCCCGCTGCCCCGGGACAGCGGGCAGTGCGTCTGCGGCAGATCCCGCCGGATGCCGGTGCCGCGTTACGCCGTTGGGCCCCTGCCACGAAGGGGTAGGTGCAATTTGCGCACCAAGCCGCACGGCCGCGAGCGACAAAGAGAGGGCGGCCGGGTCCGGCCACCGTGAGAGACATGCCTCGGAGCCTTTGGCAGATGGCCAATGCCCCGGACGGCTGCTACGCCTCCCTGTTCGCGAACATCTTCAGGAGCGCGCTGATGCTGTCCTTGGAGATGGAGTCCATCACCTTGGGCAGCCCGAGGGAGTCCTTCATCGCCGTCGCCCTCCTCGTCAGCGGGAACTTCTCGTCGGGATCAACGACCGCCTCCAGCACCGCCGGCCCATCCGCCTCGAGGGCGGCCTTCAGGGCCGGGACGACGTCGTCCGGCTTCTCCGCCTTGAAGCCGTGGGCGCCGAACGCCCTGGCGATGGCCGAGAAATCGATGTCTCGGAACGTGCTCGCGGAGTACCTGCCCTGGTAGGACAAGGCCTGGACGTCGTAGATGGCCCCCAGGCGGTTGTTCTTCAGTATCACCCAGATGACGGGGATGCCGTACTGCACGGCGGTCAGCACTTCCATTCCCGTCATAAGGAAGTCCCCATCGCCGCAGATGCAGACGACGGGCGCCTCCGGCTTCCCCAGTTTGGCGCCGATGGCGGCCGCCACGGCCGACCCCATGCAGGCCAGCCCGGAGGGCAGGAAGTTCATCCCTTCCGGGTAGGACTGGAAGTACCGCAGAATCCAGGAGTAGGTGTTCCCCATGTCCCCGAAGATCACCGCGTCCCTCGGCAGGCCCTTCCGCAGCTCCCTCATGAGCCGCTGGGGCTTCATGGGCACCGCGTTCGAGTAGCTGTCCCTCTCGGCGAAGTACTGCACGGAGTCCTTGAAGGGGGCCAGGTCCCGTCTCGCCTTGGGGGGGAAGGCGGACAGGTAGTCGTTCAGCGCCCGGAGCGTAAACCGGGCGTCGGCCGTGATGCCAATCTGCACCG
>JAJZQK010000112.1 GCA_021847625.1 Chloroflexota bacterium | reverse complement strand
CCCATCCGAGCACCATCCCTGGAGGCACATGCCCATCGGCCGACCACGATAACCGCCTCCTACCACAAGGACCACTCTCCCGGAAACGTGACGGACACCCGCCCGGGGGCAGTTCGTTGACATGGCTAAGAGTCCGGTGCTATAATCCGGCTAGTCTAGATCGACTAGTAGCTGTCCGTCAGAGTGGACGTCATTACTAGTACCAGCCACTCCTCAGATGCTCGAACGGCCCCCGGGTAACGGTGCGCTGTTCGCGGCTCGCTCGGGCCTTGGCGAGGCACCACAAGTCCATGTTACCCAGAAGCGAGGTGGCCATATGCGCCTCATCGTCGAATTTTATGGCCTGGCTCGGCACCTTACTGGCGCCAAGGAGACCACGGTCGAAGTAGCCACGAACTCGTCGCTGCGCGATGTCGCCACGGCGCTTGGACATCTATACCCGCAACTGGTCGGCCCCCTCATCGAACCACAGACGAGTAGCCTTCGCGAGCCGTACGTGTTCTCGATCGACGGCCGCAGCGTGCCGACCAGCCTTGACGTCGCCGTGGATCCCGGCGAGCGTCTCGTGCTAATGTTCGTTCCCGCAGGAGGTTGAGCATGTCATCCTATACCGGCAAGGTTCTCCACGTCGATCTGACATCGCGCGAGGTCGCGGTGCAGACGGTGGAGCCGGAGCTCTTGAAGCTGTACTTGGGGGGCGTCGGCCTCGCTAGCCGCCTCTTGTACGATAACACTTCCCAAGGAACGGACCCGCTGGGCCCCGAGAACGCCATCGTCTTCACGGCGAGCGCCTTCGGCGGCACGATCGTGCCGGTGGGCACCAAGCATGGCGTGGCCACCAAGTCGCCCCTGACAGGCTTCATCGGCGACTGCTTAGCCTCCAGCTATTGGTCGCACACACTCAAGCGCGCGGGCTACGACGCCCTCGTCGTGAAGGGTCGCGCCGAACAGCCAACCTACCTGTTTATCGACGACGACATGGTCCAGTTCCGCGACGCCTCCCACCTGCTGGGCAAGGGCACCTTCGAGACCGAGGAGGCCATCCGCGCCGAGCTGCGCGACGACTCGGTTCGGGTCTCCTCCATCGGCCCGGCCGGCGAGAAGATGGTCCGCTTCGCCTGCATTGGCAACGACCGCGGTCGCCAGGCCGGCCGCACCGGGCCCGGGGCGGTGATGGGCGCCAAGAACCTGAAGGCCATCGCCCTGCGCGGCACCCATCCGGTCCGCGTCGCCGACCTCGACGGGCTCACCCAGGCCAGCAAGGTCCTCATCAAGGAAGCCCAGGGCACGGCCACGGAGAAGTACCGCATCCTCGGCACCGTCTCCAACGTCCTCGTCCTCAACCGCATCGCCGCCCTGCCGACGCGCAACTTCCAGAAGACCACCTTCGAGGGCGCCGAGAAGGTGAGCGGCGAGTACATGTACAGCCACCACCGGGAGAAGGCCGTGGCCTGCTCGGGCTGCGCCATCGCCTGCGAGCAGATAGCCTCCGTCAAGGACGGGGGCTACGCCGGGGCCCGCACCTCGATCGACTACGAGTCACTGTACGCCCTAGGACCGAACTGCGGTATCGACTACTTCCCCGGCATCATCAAGGCCGTCGAGCTCTGCGACTACTACGGAATGGACACGATGAGCACGGGCGTGTCGGTGGCCTTCGCGATGGAGGCCTTCGAGCGCGGACTGCTCACGGCGAACGACACCGACGGCCTGCACCTCAATTTCGGCAACCACGAGGCCGCCGTCGGCCTGATCCACAAGATCGCCCATCGCGAAGGAATCGGCGACCTGCTGGCCGACGGCGTCAAGCGGGCCGCCGCCAAGCTCGGCGGGGGCTCGGAGAGCTTCGCGATGCACGTCAAGGGCCTGGAGATGTGCGGCTACGACCCGCGGGGGCTGAAGACCTTCGCCCTCGGCCTGGCCGTGGGCACGCGCGGGGGCTGCCACAACCGCTCTGGCGCCTACGAGCCGGATATGAAGGGCCACGTCAACCGCTTCGAGGCCGACCCCTCCCGGGGCAAGCTGGCCAGGGACCAGGAGAACTACGCCGCCATCTTCGATTCCCTCGTGCTGTGCAAGTTCATCCGCGGCTGCTTCAAGGATTTCTACAGCCAGGCCGCCGAGCTGTACACGCTGGCCACCGGTCTGGAGATGACGGCGGAGGAGCTCAAGCTAACCGGCGAGCGCGTCTGGAATATGAAGAAGGCCTTCAACATCCGCGAGGGCTGGACCAAGGCGGACGATTGGCTGCCGCCCCGCTTCCTGCACGAGCCCATACCGGACGGGGTGGCCCGCGGCGTCTACCTCACCGAGGCAGAGCTGCGCATGATGATCGATTCCTACTACGAAGCGCGTGGTTGGACGGCGGAAGGCCTCATACCGCCGAAGAAGTTGCGGGAGCTGGGGCTGGGCGACCTGGAGTCGAGCCTCTACCCCAAGACGGGAGCGAGGGTATGACTATGGCTGATAAGCATATCGTGTGTGATCCCGAACTCTGCGTCGGCTGCCAAACCTGCGAGTTCGCCTGTTCCGGCGCCAAGGAGGGCTACTACGATCCCCTCCACTCGCGCATCCGCCACGTGCGCATCGAGCCAACCCTCATGCTGGCCGTGGCCTGCCGCACCTGCGAGGACGCCCCCTGCGTCGCCTGCTGCCCGCGCCGGGCGCTCAGCCAGGACGAGGCCACGGGCGTCATCCGCGTCGACAACGACCGCTGCGACGGCTGCGCCTGGTGCATCGAGGCCTGCGAGTTCGGGGCGATCGCCCTCGACCCCGCCCGCAAGCGGGTAGCTATCTGCGACCTCTGCTCCGACCGGGAGACGCCCGCCTGCGTCGAGTTGTGCCCCAAGGAGGCCCTTACCCTGTCGACGCCCGAGCTCGTCGCCCAGCGCACGCGCAAGGGCGTTGTCGCCAAGCTCCTGGCCGAGCTGTCCGAAAGGTAGGCGCTATGGAAGATCAAGATCTCCGCATTGGCGTCTACGTGTGCCATTGCGGCTCGAATATCGCGGGCGTCATCGACCCCGTGGAGGTGGCGGAGTACGCCAGCCACCTCCCGGGCGTCGTGTACGCCACGAACACTCGCTACGCCTGCTCCGAACCAGGGCAGACGGCGATCAAGAACGACATCAAGGCCCGCGACCTGAATCGGGTGGTCGTGGCCGCCTGCTCCGCTCGCCTACACGAACCGACCTTCCGGCGCTGCGTCCAGGAGGCGGGCCTCAACCCCTACTTCTTCGAGATGGCCAACATCCGCGAGCAGTGCACATGGTGCCATTCCAACGAGCCGGCCCTGGCCCTGACTAAGGCCAAGGATCAGGTGGCCGTCGCCGTCGCCAAGGCCACCCAACTGCGGCCGCTCGACCCGATGGTCGTGCCGGTGACGAAGAAGGCGATGGTCATCGGCGGGGGCGTGGCCGGCATCAGCGCCGCCCTGGACCTGGGCGACATGGGGTTCCATACATACTTGGTGGAGAAGGAACCGACTATCGGGGGGAGGATGGCTCAGCTGAACAAGACCTTCCCCACGATGGACTGTTCCATATGAATTCTCGCCCCCAAGATGGTTGACGCGGCGCGTCACCCCAACGTCGAGATTCTCACCTATAGCGAAGTCGAGAAAGTAGAGGGCTACGTCGGCAACTTCCGCGTGCATGTGCGGACCAAGCCCCGCTACGTGCTGGCCGAGCGCTGCAACGGCTGCGGAGAGTGCGCCCGCGCCTGCCCGATCGAGGTGCCCAACGAGTTCGACGAGTCCATCGCCGCCCGCAAGGCGATCTACGTCCCCTTGCAGCAGGCGGTGCCGCTCGTCTACACCATCGACCTCGACAACTGCATCCACTGCTACAAGTGCATCGACGCCTGCGGCAAGCTGGAGGCGATCGACTTCGCCCAGCGGCAAACCGCGCGCGAGGTCGAGGTGGGCACCATCGTCGTAGCCACCGGCTTCGACGCCTACGACCCCTCGGAGATCAAGGAGTACGGCTACGGCGTTCACCGCAACGTCCTCACGGCGATGGAGTGGGAACGCCTGAGCAACGACAACGGCCCTACCCTCGGCAAGGTCAGACGGCCTTCCGACGGCAAGGAGCCGGAGCGGATCGTCTTCGTGCAGTGCGTCGGCTCCCGCGATGCTCGCTTCCACGAGTATTGCTCGGGCTTCTGCTGCATGTACACGATCAAGAACGCCCTCATCTTCAAGGAGAAGCACCCCGAGGCGGAAGTAACCATCTTCTACATGGACATCCGCACGAACCAGAAGGGCTACGAGGAGTTCTACCGGCGGGCGCGGGCCCTCGGCGTGAACTTCATCCAGGGCCGGCCCTCGGAGATCGCCGCGAACCTGGGGACCGGCGACCTCACCGTCTTCGCCGAGGACAAGGGCCTCGGCCGGCCGCTGCGCCACGAGGCAGACATCGTGGTGCTCTCGACGGCCGCCGTGCCGCGGGAATCGGCGCCGGAGCTGGGTCAGTCGCTCTCCATCGCCGCCGACACGAACGGCTTCTTCCAGGAGTACCATCCGAAATTGCGGCCGGTCGACTCGCCGACCGACGGCATCTTCCTGGCCGGCGCCTCGCAGGGGCCCAAGGACATCCCCTACAGCGTGGCCCAGGGCAGTGCCGCCGCCTCCCGCGCCGGACGCATCCTGGCGGCGGGCAAGTGCGAGATCGAGCCGGTCGTCGCCTACGTGGACCAGGCGCGCTGCCGCAACTCGCAGTTCAAGTGCGGCGTGTGCGCCAAGCGCTGCCCCTACCAGGCCATCGTGGCGCCGCCGGGCCAGCCCGCCTACGTCATCGCCGCCAAGTGCCATGGCTGCGGGACCTGCGTGGCCGACTGCCCCGCCGACTGCATTGACCAATATCATTTCACCGACGCCCAGATCAAGGCCCAGATCGACGCCATCACCGCCCGCTCGCCGGAGGACAAGGCCGTGACGTTCATGTGCCACTGGTGCTCCTACGGCGGCGCCGACATGGCCGGCACGAGCCACCTGCTCTACCCTGCGGTCTCTCGGGGCATCCGCGTGATGTGCTCCGGGCGCATCGACCGTGACTTCGTCCTGTACGCGTTCCAGCGCGGGGCGGGGATGGTCCTCGTCTCGGGCTGCCATAAGCAGGATTGCCACTACATCACCGGCCAGCAGTACGCGGAGCGGCGCCTCAAGGGGCTCTACAACCTCCTGGGCGGGGCCGGCATCTCCCCCGAGCGCTTCCGGGTCGAGTGGATCTCGGCCGCGGAGGGCGAGAAGTACGCCCGCGTCATGACGGAGCTGGCGGCGACGCTGCGTGAACTGGGTCCGGACCGCATCCGCGAGGAGAACGAGAAGGCGGCGCCGGCCCTGGCCCGCGCCCTCGGCAAGACCTCCGGGCGTCCGCACGTGCCGAAAGAGAGGGTGACGCAGCGATGACGATGATCGACACTCGCGACGACCTGACCGATCTGATAGAAGAACTATCGCTGGAAGAGAAGGTACGCTACTGCTTCCAGTGCGGCACCTGCGTGGGCGGCTGCCCCGTGGCAGGCGTCGAGCCGCGCTACAACCCGCGGCGCATGATTGAGGCGGTGGCCAGGGGCGAGGGCGAGGCGGTCGTCGCCTCCGACGAGCTGTGGCTCTGCACGCTCTGCCACACCTGCCTGGAGCGCTGCCCGCAACGGGTGAACATCTCCCATCTCTTCACGCGGCTCAAGGGCATCGCCGCCCGCCGCTGCCACGTGCCCGACAGCCTGCTGGCCGAGCTGCAGACGCTGGCCAAGCTGGGGCGGGTCATCCCCCTCAGCGGGCCGGTGGAGCGGCGGCGGGCCCAGCTGGGCCTGCCCGCGCTCGCCCCCCAGGTGGCAGTAGAAGACCTGCGGCACATCATGGAGGCAACCGGAATGGCCGACCTCCTCGCGGGCAACGGGGAGGAGGGCTAATGGCGGCATACGGACTGTTCCTCGGCTGTACGATACCGAATCACCTGCCCCACCTGGAGCTGGCGGCTAGGAAGGCGCTGGCCGCCCTGGAAGTGGAGACGACGGAGCTGATCGGCGCCACCTGCTGCCCCGACCCGGTGGGCATCCCTGGGCTGAGCAAGGAAGGGTGGCTCGCCATCGCCGGCCGCAACCTCTGCCTGGCGGAGGAGCAGGGCGTGGACATCCTCACGCTCTGCAACGGCTGTTACGAAACGCTGAAGGAGGCCCGGCACGAGCTGGCCGACGCCCCCACCCGCGCCATAGTCAACGAGATACTGGCGCCTCTCGGCAAGCAGTACCAGGGCAAGGTTAAGGTGCTGCACCTGGTGGAGTTGCTACACCGCGAGTTGGGCCCGGCGGCCATCGCCGAGCGGGTCACCAAGCCGCTCACGGACCTGCGCGTAGCGGTGCACTACGGCTGCCACCTCGTGCGGCCGAGCGAAGTGCTGGCGCTGGACGACCCGGAGGCGCCGGTCTTCCTGGATGAGCTCGTCGGCGCCTTGGGGACGACCTCCGTGCCCTACCCGCGCAAGATGCTCTGCTGCGGCGCGGGCGTCAAGGGCTTCGACAAGGAACAGGCGACGAACATCGGCCGGAGCATGGCGCGGGAGAAGCTCCTCAACGTGCGCCAGGCCGAGGCCGACTGCATGGTCGTTACCTGCCCCACCTGCATGTCGCAGTTCGACGTCAACCAGGGGCTCATCGAGCGCGCCTTCGGCGAGAAGTACGACATGCCGGTCTTCTACTACGCCGAGCTGCTCGCCTTGGCCCTGGGCGTACCGCCCGCCGAGCTCGGCTTCCAATTCCACCGCGCCAAGGTAGATCGGGCGCTGGCGAAGCTGGGGGAGGCGAAATGAGCAAAGCAACTACGGTAAGTAGGGATACGAAGCAAGGACAGGTCCTCGAGCGGGTCCTCGTGCTGCGGCGCTACGAGCTCGCCCACCGGCAGGAGGGCTGCCTGGGTTGCGGCCTGTGCGCCGAGGTCTGCCCGCAGGGCGCCATCGAGATGCAGCCCGCCGCCAGCGCCGAGGGCAGGCTCATCAAGCGTCCGCGGCTGGTCCTCAAGGCCGACCGCTGCAACTTCTGCGGCGAGTGCGATGTCGTCTGCCCCAGCCACAGCCTACAACTGTCGATAGACGGCAAGCGGCGCCTGCCGGTGGTGGAAGCCGAGGCCTTCCCCCGGCTGCTGGGGGACGTGACCGTCGACGTGGGGCGTTGCCGGCCGACCTGCGACCTGGCCTGCCAGGAGAAGTGCCCTACCGGCGCCATCTCCATCGTCACGGAGGAGGCCGACGGTGAGGTTCAGCGCATCCTCGGCGTGAGCGTCGACGAGGACAAGTGCCTCTACTGCGCCCAGTGCAAGGCGGCCTGCCCGGAGAGCGCCATCGAAGTGACCAAGCCTTACGAGGGCACGCTCACACTGAACGCGGCGCTCTGTCCGGCCGGTTGCCAGGTCTGCGCCGAGGTCTGCCCCACGACGGCCCTGAGCATCAAAGTGGACGACGATGGGCGAGAACGCCTGGTCCGCGACGAGCGCTATTGCATCTTCTGCGGCGCCTGCGTCAAGGCCTGCCCCGTGCCCGGGGCGCTCGCCGTCCGCCGCAACCACGTGCGCCACACCGAGGTGAAATCGGGCGCCTGGACCACCGCCTTGGCGAAGATCCTCTCCCCGGAGGCCCAGGCCAGCGAGGTCGAGGCGAAGGCCCGCCGCCACGCCAAGGCCGCTGTCGCCGGCCTCCTCGGCGTCGACTTGGACGGCCCCCTACCCTAGCAGCGCTGGCTAGCCCGTCCCAAACAGAGGGCTCCCCACCGCCAGCCCTGCCAGCTGGCAGCCAGTCGTCCTGTATAGGCACCAAATAGCCGGCCCGGCAGCAATCGCCGGGCCGGCTTACTGCTGGGAGGCGTCCCCGACGTGCCACGCTCCCTCGTCGTCCCCGACGGCCCTCATCATCCCCGACCTCTCCTGTCATCCCCGCTTGCGCGGGAATGACCGGACCGGCGGCCATCATCGTTGAACGAAAGGGCCGGCGCAGGGGCGGCGTTTCGCCGCCCGAGGACGCAGTGACCGCGCCCCTCCAACCCCTACGGCCATCGTAATCCGATCAAAAAGAACGCCGCCACCTGTCTGCTGTCGTAGGGGCCGGGTGGCTCTGCCGGCCCCGGACCTACCATGGGGCGCGGCCTCCTAGTACTACATAGCCGAGATAGACGTATAGAAAGGCAAAGCCAAGAGGAACCACCCACACAAGCCACTCTGCCCGAATAAGCTTGCCAAGGACCGGTACCTTTGACCTGTGCCGTTTCTCAGCTTGAATGGGTCCGCCCGTTCCGTCCATAGCATCGCACTCGGCAACCAAGGCCTCGTAAAATGACATCGTTGAGAAACTGCTCGCTCGTATTCCCAGTACTGCCCAAATGAGGCCGCTGATGACTCCGCCACTACAAAACGCTAACAACACGCTCGACCTGGCCATAGAGACGTCTGCGGTAAACACTGTGGACC
>JAJZQK010000111.1 GCA_021847625.1 Chloroflexota bacterium | reverse complement strand
GGCGGAGAAGGCCACGCTGACGATCATGGTGGGCGGCAAGACCGAGGTGCTGGAGCGCTGCCGGCCGCTGCTCTTGGCCATGGGGCAGCGCATCTACCACATGGGCGAGGTCGGCACGGGCGCCGTGACTAAGCTCGTCAACAACATGCTGGGCGCCATCAACCTCATGGGCGTGGCCGAGGGGATGGTACTGGGGACCAAGGCCGGCATCGACCCGGCGCTCCTCCAGGACGTCATCAGCAACGGCTCCGGGGCCAGCCGCATGCTCGCCCAGAGCGTGCCGAACATCCTGAAGAGGGACTTTGCCCCCGGCTTCATGGTCGATCTCATGCAGAAGGATGTTAACCTGGCGGTGGAATTGGGCAAGGGCCTCGGCGTTCGCCTGTTGGCAGGCTCGCTCGCGATCCAGATGCTGCAAGAGACGCGCAACCTGGGCCTCGGCCGGGAGAGCATCGTCGCCGAGATCATCCCCCTGGAGCGCAACGCGGGCATAGAGGTAAAGAAGCGGTCGGAGTAAGGCCTGACGCGAGCCGGCGTCCCTGCCATCCCCGCGCAGGCGGCCATCCGGTGCCTAATATGGGCGGTCACCGGATGGATTCCCGCTTGCGCGGGAATTCCTCATAGCCTACGGCCACCAACGCCTGATGAAAACGGGCTCGGCGCCGATCCATCCGGTATGTGCAGGGGCGACCGGCCGGTCGCCCCTACGGTGGGTTGGCATTCCTCTTGCCCCATTTTCAGGGGAATGACAGAGGCGGGCGGCCGCTCACGCCGGGTGAAGACGGCCGGTGTAGAGGCGGCGAGACGCCCCCGAGGGCGCGGCGACCGCGCCCCTACACCCCAGACGGCAACCATTCCGGGGGGACGACGCCAAAATGGCCGCTAGCCCATTCTGCTAGCGGCCCGTCCGCCAAGGGCTAGGCCGGACTGTTTAGACCAGCGCCTTCGCCTCGCCGAGGTAGGCTTCCTGGATCTTGGGGTCGTTCCGCAGTTCGGAGGCCGCCCCGGACAGCACGATCTCTCCCGTCTCCAGCACATGGGCCCGATTGGCGATGGAGAGCGCCATATTGGCGTTCTGCTCAACCAACAGGATGCTCGTGCCCGTCTGGTTGATCTCGGCGATGATGTCGAAGATCTGCTGCACCAGAATCGGGGCGAGACCCATCGAAGGCTCGTCTAGCAGGAGGATACGCGGGTTGGCCATCAGGCCCCGCCCCATCGCCAGCATCTGCTGCTCACCGCCGGACAGCGTGCCGGCGGATTGGTGCAGGCGCTCCTTCAGGCGCGGAAAGCGCGTGAATACACGGTCCAGCCCCTTCTGCACGTCTTCCTTGCTCTTCTGGGTGTAAGCGCCCATGCGCAGGTTCTCGTAGACGGAGAGGTTCGAGAAGACCCGCCGCCCTTCCGGCACGTGGGAGATGCCCATGGCGACCAGCTTATGCGCCTGCACCTGGGTAACGTCGCCGTCGGCAAAGTGGACGGACCCCGCCCGCGGGCGGACCAGCCCCGAGATGGTGCGCAGGATCGTGCTCTTCCCGGCCCCGTTGGCGCCGATGAGCGTGACGATTTCGCCTTCGTTGACGGAGAACGAGACGCCCCTTAGCGCCGCGATGGCACCGTATGATACTTGGAGATCTTTCACTTCGAGTAGCATCTAGGCTACGCCCTTCCCTAGATATGCTTCGATGACCTTCGGATCGCTCTGAATCGCCTTCGGCGTGCCGTGGGCGATTACTTCTCCGAAGTCCATCACGTAGATGCGCTCGCAGATGCCCATCACTACGCGCATTTGATGCTCAATCAACAGAATTGTCAAGTGAAAGCGCTCGCGGACGAAGTTGATGAGGGCCATCAGCCGCACGGACTCGTTCGGGTTCATGCCGGCGGCGGGCTCGTCGAGCAGGAGCAGCTCCGGCTGGGTGGCCAGCGCGCGAGCGATCTCCAATCGGCGTTGCTCGCCGTAGGGCAGGTTCTTGGCCAGTTCCTCGCTCCTGTCTTCCAGGCCAAACACCTTGAGCAGGTCCAACGCCCGCTCGGTGATGTCCTGCTCCTCTTTCTGGAAGGAGGGCAGGCGCAGCATCCCGGCAGCGACCCCGTAGCGAACGTTTCTGTGATAGGCAATGCGCACATTGTCCAGCACGCTCAGCCCCTGGAAAAGGCGGATGTTCTGGAACGTTCGCGCCACGCCCCGGTCGGTGATCTGGAACGGCTTCAGGTTGGCAACGCTCTTGCCGTTCAGGCGGATATCGCCGCTGGTGGGCGTGTAGATGCCGGTGATCAGGTTGAAGACCGTCGTCTTGCCGGCGCCGTTGGGCCCGATGATGCCAACCAGCTCGCCCGCTTGCACGGAAAACGAGACGTCCTGTACCGCTTTGAGACCGCCGAAGTGGATCGTCAGGCGGTCCGCCTCCAGCACAGTCCTTAGACTAGCGCCAGCTTCAGCCAATGTGAACTTCCTCCTGCGGCAGCCCCCCTGCCGGCGGCGTCTCTGCCAGAGCCGGGCGTCGCGATGCGCGCCCCTGCCGCAGCGGGCCGTACTCTATGCCTCCCATTAGGCCCCGCGGCCGTGCGATCATCACGATGATCATCACCAGCGGGTAGATGACCATCCGCCAGTCCAGCAACTCCATCGGCAGAACCACGCGCAGGCCCTCCAACAGGAAGACCCAGCCTATCGCGGCCACGATCGTACCCGTGATGCTTCCGAGCCCGCCGAGAACGACGACCATCAGCACGTCGACGGACTTCAGAAAGTCGAAGTTCGAGGGATGCAGGAACACGTATAGATGGGCGTAGAGAGAGCCGGCCACCCCGGCCAGGAAGCAGCCGACGACGAAGGCTAGCGTCTTGTACCTGGTGGTATCGATGCCCATCGTGTCGGCGGCGATTTCGTCCTCGCGGATGGACACGACCGCCCGCCCGTGGCTCGAGTAAACCAGGTTGCGCACCAGTATGACCGCTGCCACCAACACGAAGAAGGCCCAGGCAAACGTCGTCAACTTGGGAATGCCGGTCATGCCCCGCGAACCGCCCATGGCAGGGATGACGGCGTCGGCGTTGTCGAACAGCACCTTCACCATCACGCCGAAGCCCAGTGTGGCGATGCCCAGGTAGTCCGAACGCAGGCGCAGAATCGGCAGGCCAATCACGAAACCGAGGACCGCCGCTACAAGGCCGCCAGTCAGCAGAGCCAGCGGGAGGGAATAAGCCGCACCGCCAAACAGCTGCTTCGTAACCAAGGCGGAGGCGTAAGCGCCGATACCATAGAACGCGGCGTGCCCCAGCGAGAACTGGCCGTTGTAGCCGTAAATGACGTTGAGACCGAGCGCGTAGGTGGCGAAGATGCAGGCATAGGTCAGAATCGACTGCTGGTAATTGTTCACCAGACCAGTCATTATCCCCAGTTGGAGCACGGCAAAGACGACCACCGAAACCACGACGGGGACTAGAAATCGTCAACTCTTCATAGGCCTACACCTTCTCGGTTCCCGACTTGCCCAACAGGCCGGTCGGTCTCACCAGCAACACGACGATGAGGATACCAAAAGCCACGGCGTCGCGCAGGGTCGAAGAAACGTAACCGGTTGTTAGCACTTCCGCCTGGCCCATAATCAACGAGCCCAGCAGGGCACCGGGAATGATGCCGATGCCCCCCAGCACCGCTGCCACGAAGGCTTTGAGACCGGGCATAATGCCCATAAAGGGATTGATCTGGGGGTAGGCAATGGCGTAAAGGACGCCGCCGGCCCCGGCCAGCGCCGAGCCGATGGCGAATGTCGCCGAAATGATGAAGTCTACATTGATGCCCATGAGTCGGGCAGCGTCGTGGTCGAAGGACACGGCGCGCATGGCGATGCCTATCTTTGTACGATGGACGATGTACTGCAGTGCAACCAGGAGAACGACCGAGATGACGAGAATGATGACGAGAATATTAGAGATTCCGACACCGCCGATATTCCAGGTCGCCGCCTCGAAAGGTCGCGGGAACTGCCGGTAATCCGGCCCGAAGACGAACTTCAGCGAGGTGAAGTACTCGAGAAAGATCGAAACGCCGATCGCCGTGATGAGGGCGGCGATGCGCGGCGCGTTGCGCAGCGGTTTGTAGGCAAGCCGTTCGATGGTCACGCCCAGCACCATGCAGACGACCATGGCCAACAGAATCGCCAGGACAAAGTTCAGTTGGAGCACGCTAATGGCGAAGAATCCAACAAAGGCGCCAACCATGAACACGTCGCCATGGGCGAAGTTGATCAAGCGCACGATCCCGTAGACCATCGTGTAACCCAGGGCGATAAGGGCATACACGAATCCCAATTGGAGCCCGTTTACGACCTGCTGTAGGAAATAGACAACTTCTGGCGGCATAGGCGATCAACCCCTGGTCCGGTAAAGGTTAATGGGGATAGCCGAGAGGAGGACGGGCCGGACTGCCGTCCTCCCCCCTTAGAAGACAAACCGAGATGTTACGGGGCGACCGACGTCACGAATACCTGCTTGCCATCCTTGATCTGGAGAATGGCGGCACTCTTAACCGGGTCGCCGTTCTTGTCGAACGTGATCGCACCGGAAACCGTCTTGATCCCCTGCAGACCGGCCATGGCATCCTTGATCTTGGCGGGGTCGTTGCTGCCGGCCTTCTCATAGGCCGTGAAGAGCAGGGTCGCCGCGTCATAGCCGAGAGTCGCCAGGGCGTCGGGCACGCTACCATACTTCTCCTGGTAGGCCTTCACGAAAGCCTGAACCTCGGGCCGCGTGTCGTTGGGCGAGTAGTGGTTGCTGAAGTAGCCACCATCGGTCGCCTGGTAATCCAACTCAGCGGAGTCCCAGCCATCGCCGCCGCCGAACACGGCCGTGATGCCCTTCTCTCTCGCCTGCTTGGCGATCAAGCTAACCTTGTTGTAGTAGTCGGGCAGGAACAAGAAATCGGGCTGGGCTGCCGCGACCTTGGTCAGCAGCGCGGAGAAGTCAGTGTCGTCCTTACCATAGGACTCGAACACCGCTACCTGTCCGCCACCCTGCTCGAAACCGGCCTTGAAGTACTCGGCCAGGCCCTTGGTGTAGTCATTGCTGACGTCGTAAAGGACCGCTGCCTTCTTGGCTTTGAGATTCTCCAGCGCGAACTTGGCCATCACCGTGCCCTGGAACGGGTCGATGAAGCAGGCCCGGAAGACGTAATCCTTGCGCTGGCCGTTGTCCACGGTCACCTTGGTACTGGTAGAAGTACCGGTGATCATGAAGATCTTGTTGGCCTGGGCGACCTCGGAGATCGGGATCGAGACCTTCGAGGAAACCGAGCCGACGATGGCGTTGACGCCATCCTGCGAGATCAGCTTGTTAGCCGCGTTGACGCCCTCGGTCGGGTCGTTCTTGTCATCCTGATAGATGACCTCGATGTTCATGCCCTTGGCCTTGGCCTCTTCCACGGCCAGAGCAACGCCGTTCTTGGTCGATTCGCCGAACGTCTTGACGTCACCAGTCAAGGGAGCGATCACGCCCACTTTCAAGGCGCTGCTTCCGCCTTGCAGGGACGAGCAGCCGCTCAAGGTGACGGCCAGTGCCAGCAGCACCGTCACGGCGATGGGAAGAACTTTAGAGCCCCTCACTTAACCAACACTCCTCCTCTAGATTGATAGCACGTTTGACGACTTTGCACTTGTCGTCGCGAGGGCCGCCGTCGGCGCGGACGTGCTATGGCAACCGTCGCCGACGATCAGGGAGGCCATCCCCAGTAATTCGCTAGGCCCCGAGCGACCGGCGATCACGACGCCGTTCATCCCCCATAAAGCACTCGACGGCTGTCTGGCAGCCGTGCACATAGAAGGAGAGCCCAAATGGCTCAGCCCGACCTGCTATCTGGCCCTCTTCTCACCCCCACCATGGTCGAGCTCGCCATTGAGCTCTCGACATTGTCCGTCTCTTGGCCGGCTCACCGGTTGCGGCAAGCCGATATTGTTCGCTTACTTATATTTCCCTCTATCGAACAACCCTTCGAATGGCCATTAGCAACGGATTATATGACAAGGTAGATTAGCTGTCAATAAACTGAAGAATCCGCTCGCCCGTGGTCCCCTGCGCCTCGCCTACCCCGGCCGACCACCCGAGAGCCGCAACCGGCAGGGGTGCAGCATAGCAGGCCTCCGCCGAACGGTCCACGTATGGCCAGCCGAAATCCAACGTCCGCCTATTGTGCAAGACCGACAAAGGCCCTGCCCTCAGCCGAGGGCCTGGTCCAGGTCGGAGATTATGTCGTCAACGTCCTCGACGCCGACGGAAAGGCGGACCAAACCATCGCTGATCCCCATCGCCAGGCGCTGCTCCCTCGGTACCAGCCGGTGGGTCATTGACGCCGGGTGGGTGATGAGCGACTTCACGTCGCCCAGGCTCACGGCCAGGCTGCAGAGCCGCACGCGGTCCATCATCCGCCGGCCCGCCTCCACGCCGCCCTTGACCTCGAAGCAGACCATGCCGCCGTACCCGGCCATCTGGCGCCTGGCTAGGTCGTGCTGGGGATGGCTCGCCAGTCCGGGATAGCTCACCCACGCCACCCGCGGATGCCGCGCCAGAAAGCGCGCGACGGCCAGGGCGTTCTCCCCATGGCGTTCGACACGCAGGGTCAGGGTGTGGATGCCGCGGATGACCAGCCAGGCGTTGAAGGGGCTGATAATGCCCCCATACTGGCGTAGGTACTCCTTCTGAGCGCGCCGGATGAAGTCAGCCGAGCCGACGACGGCCCCGGCCACGGAATCACCATGCCCGCAGAGATACTTGGTCGCGCTGTGAAGGACTACGTCAACCCCGAGCGCCAACGGCCGCTGGAAGACCGGCGTGGCGAAGGTGTTGTCGGCCACCGTGGCGACGCCCGCCCGGCGGGCGATTTGGGCCACCGCCTCGACGTCGACCAGCTTGAGCGTGGGGTTGCCGGGCGTCTCGATGTAGATCACCTTGGTGTTCTTCTGCAGCGCCCTCTCGAAGGCGCCGGGGTCCGCGCCGTCCACGAACGTCGTCGTGATGCCCAGCTCGGCATAGCGCTGGGCAAACAGGGCGTAGGTGCCGCTGTAGACGCCGTCGCAGGCGACGATGTGGTCGCCCGTGCGCAGGAAGGGCATGGTCGCCATGGCCACGGCGGCCATGCCCGACCCCGTGGCCAGGCCGGCCTCCGCCCCCTCGAGGTCGGCCACCTTACGTTCGAGGATGTCGACCGTGGGGTTGCCCAGGCGCGTGTAGCTGTAGCCCTCCTTCTCGCCCGCGAAGACGGCCGCGCCCTCCTCGGCCGTGGGGAACACGTAGGTCGTGGACATGCTGATGGGCGCCTCCAAGGCGCCCGTGGCGGGGTCGGGCTGCTCGCCGGCGTGGATGGCCCGCGTTGTCAGACCTAGTTGTCGTCGTTCTTCCATATTAGTAGGCTACACCCCCTTCCCGTGCCCGGCGAGGCACGGCTATCTGTCAAGTCGAGTCAGGATAGCACATGTGCCGGCGCGCTCACAATCGTTCCGCATCCCGGCAGAAAGCCAAAATAATGCTTGACAAGGCCGGCATCGGCGTGCTAACATACACGACAGTTAGCTAGGTGGAAGAATGTCTTGTTCGCCCCTAGCGGGTCTTTCTCAGCCAAATATCCGAATGGCGCTGAAGAGGACGAGTAGGCAGGCCGAAGGGCTACAGAGAACCGCGCAAGGTGAGAGGCGGGCCACGGAGACCTGTTGAAAATGACCTCGGAGCTGCAGGCTGAACGGCGAGGCACCAAGGGCGTGCCTTTCCCAGTAGGCCGTGCCGGTGGTTCGCCAAGAACCGAACAGCCCCCGTTAGCACGGCTGGAGTATCGGAACGAATAGGCAGGAAAGGCCGACCTTCGCTCCCGTACTTATCGAGGCCCGACGTCGCGAGGCGCGGGTGAACTAGGGTGGTAGCACGAGAAGCGGTTCTCGTCCCTAAGGGGATGAGGACCGCTTATTTATTTCCGCCGTGCGGGCGAGCGGAATCACGCGTCGCCACAGCATTACGATGAGGCAGAAGGGGTGATCTGAATGTCTACCGACGAGAAGAGCCTCGGCTTTGAGACCCTAGCCCTCCACGGGGGCCAGGCCCCGGACCAGGCGACCAAGTCGCGCGCGGTACCGATCTATGCCACGTCCTCTTACGTTTTCGATAGCCCCGAACACGCGGCTCGTCTCTTTGCCCTGGAGGAACCAGGATACATATACACGCGGATTATGAATCCGACGACCGACATCTTCGAGAAGAGGGTCGCCCTCCTCGAGGGCGGCGTGGGTGCCCTGGCCGTTTCCTCCGGCCAGTCGGCGATCACCATCGCCCTCCTGAACATCGTCCAGGCCGGCGACGAGATCATCAGCGCCACCAACCTCTACGGGGGCACCTACAATCTGTTCGCGCACACCTTCCTCAAGCTGGGCGTGCAGGTGCGCTTCGTCGGCTCGCGTGACCCGGAAAGCGTGCGCAAGGCGATAACGTCGCGAACGCGGGCCGTCTACGCCGAGACGGT
>JAJZQK010000110.1 GCA_021847625.1 Chloroflexota bacterium | reverse complement strand
CGCCGCGAGCGGGCCATATACCTCCTAGAGCAAATGGAGATGCCGGAGCAGGCCAATAAGCTGCCATCGGCACTCTCCGGCGGCCAGCAGCAGCGGGTGGCCATCGCCCGGGCCCTGGCCAACGACCCGCCGATCCTGGCGGCCGACGAGCCCACCGGCAACCTCGACTCCAAGACCGCCGCCTCCATGTTCGAGCTATTCGAGAGACTGGTCGACGAGGGCAAGACGATCGTCATGGTGACGCACGACCGGGACATGACCCAGCGCGTCACCCGCACCGTCCACCTGGCCGACGGCGAGATCGTGGGGGTCGACATCCACTAGCCATCTGGCCAGTGCGAAGACTCGCCACTAGTACAGAATAGACTCTATCCAGATGCCGGGCGCCTCCTGTTACCGCGCAACCATATACTTGGGCCGTAGTCAGGAGGTGCAAACGTGTTTGGCAAATGGTTTGGCAAGAGCAGCGGGCACGGCGACGGCGCCAACGACCGCCTTCGCAATGGCAACGATCATCTGATCGAGCTGCGCAACGTCGGCAAGACTTATGAGAGTTCGGCGGGCACCTTTACCGCCTTGAAGAACGTAGACCTGCGCGTGGACAAGGGTGAGTTCGTGGCCGTGATCGGCAAGTCGGGCAGCGGCAAGTCGACGCTGATCAACATGATCACCGGCATCGACCATCCTACCTCTGGCGAGGTGCTGGTAGGTGACACGACCGTCAACCTGCTCAGCGAGGGCAGGATCGCCGAGTGGCGCGGACGCAACGTCGGCGTGATCTTCCAGTTCTTCCAGCTGCTGCCGACGCTGACGGTGGTCGAGAACGTGATGCTGCCGATGGACTTCTGCAACATGTACGCGCCACGCGAGCGTCGCGAGCGGGCGATGTCCCTGCTCGCGCAGATGGAGCTCGACAACCAGGCCAATAAGCTGCCATCGGCGCTCTCCGGCGGCCAGCAGCAGCGGGTGGCCATCGCCCGGGCCCTGGCCAACGACCCGCCGATCCTGGCGGCCGACGAGCCCACCGGCAACCTCGACTCCAAGACTGCCGAGTCGGTCTTTGGGATGTTCGAGAGTCTGGTGGCCGGCGGCAAGACCATTCTGATGGTGACGCACGACCGTGACCTGGCGAGGCGGGTTTCCCGCACGGTGATGCTGGCCGACGGAGAGATCGTCAGCCAAGTCCGCAACGGCAACGGCCGCGCCAGCGATCACGGTGCCTTGGTGGACCTGGGAAATCTGCCGGGGGCGGGGCATGCCTCGCCCCTGACGAAGAGCCTGCTGGAGGTCGCTAATGCTTAGCCCGCGCTGGCGCAAGGTCCTGCGTGACCTGCTCGGTAACAAGACGCGCACGGCGCTGGTGGTGCTCTCCATCGCCGTCGGCGTCTTCGCCATCGGCATGATCGGCGGGACGCAGGTGGTGCTTTCGCAGGATATGCGCAAGGCTTTCCTGAGCATCAGCCCTACCAGCGCCACGCTCTACCCGGCCCCGTTCGGCGACGACGTCGTAGAGATGGTGCGCCATATGCCCGGCGTCGCCGTGGCCGAGGGCAGGCGTCGCCTCACGGTGCAGGTCCAGGTGGGACCTGAGCAGAAGCGCAACCTGCAGCTCACGGCGATTCCCGATTTCGACGACATCCGCATCAACAAGATATTCCCTTACAGCGGGGCCTGGCCGCCCGGCGACCGCGAGCTGCTGCTGGAGCGGACGACGGTCGACTATTTGGGTCTGCACGCGGGCGGCAAGGCGACGGTCGAGCTGGCGGACGGTAGGACGCGCGAGCTGAGGATCGTCGGCACGGCCCACGACATGTACATCCCCCCGCCGGTCTTCAGCGGCTACGGCTTCGGCTACGTCGATTCTGCCACGCTGGAATGGCTGGGCGCGCCGCGCGGCTACAATGAACTGAACATCCTGGTCTCCGAAGGCCAGCTGGACAAGCAGCACATAGAGACCGTCGCCGCCGAGGTGCGTACGAAGTTGGAGAAAGGCGGCCTGACCGTCTACTACACCTACGTTGGCGACCCCGGCAAGCACCCGGTGGACAGCATAATGCAGGCGATTGTCTATCTGCTGGGCGCGCTCGGGCTGGTGGCCCTCATTCTCAGCGGCTTCCTGGTGGTGAATACGATCTCCGCCCTGCTGACGCAGCAGACACGCCAGATCGGGGTGATGAAGGCCGTTGGCGCCCGGGCGCGGCAGATCGCCGTGATGTACCTGGCCACCGTCGTCGCCTTCGGCGCCCTCGCTCTGTTCGTCGGCGTGCCGCTTGGGGCCCTGGGCGCCTACTGGATGGGCGGCTTTCTGGCCAGCCTCATCAACTTCGATGTAACTAGCTACACCCCCACGCGGGAGGTGCTGGCCGTCGAGGTCGCCGTAGGCCTGGGTGTGCCGCTGCTGGCGGCGCTCTACCCGATCATCGCCGGCACGCACATCACGGCGCGCGAGGCGATGAGCGCCCACGGCACGGGCAAGGATAGCTACGGCAACAGCGGCTTCGACCGCTTGCTGGAGCGCGTGCGGGGCCTCTCCCGGCCGATGCTGCTGTCGCTACGCAACACCTTCCGGCGAAAGGGGCGCCTCGTGCTGACGCTCATCACCCTGACGCTGGGTGGGGCGACCTTTATCGCCGTCTTCAGCGTGCGCGAGTCGACGATGGTCACGCTCGACGACGCCTTGAGCTACTTCAGCTACGATTACCAGATCAACTTCCGACGTTGGTACCGGGCGGACTACATAGAAAGCGAAGCCCTGCGCGTGCCCGGCGTGGAGAACGTGGAGAGTCTGAACGGCGCCAGCATCAGACGGGTACGGCCGAACGGCACCGAGAGCGACAACCTTAGTATGCTCTCCATCGACGCGGACACGGAGATGGTGAAGCCGATCCTCCTCGCGGGCCGCTGGCTGCTGCCGGAGGACGACCAGGCCGTCGTTCTGAACACCAACGTCACCCAGAACGAGCCCGACATCAAGGTGGGCAGCGAGCTGGTCTTCAAGAGCGAGGGCCGAGAGACGACCTGGACGGTGGTCGGCATCGTGCGGGGCGTGATGACGGGGCCGATCGTCTACGCCAACAGGCCCTATTTCGAGCGGGAGATGCGTACGGTGGGGCGCACGGGGACCCTCTGGGTGCGAACCTACCAGCACGACGTCGCCTCGGTGAACAACACCATCAAGGCGATGAAGGAGCAGTTCGAGGCCAACGGGGTGCAGGTGGGTTCGACGGAGGCGATGGCCGAGGTGCGCGAGATGATCCAGTCGCAGTTCGACATGCTCGTCGTCTTCCTGTTGATAATGGCGGTGCTGATGGCTGTCGTCGGCGGGCTGGGCCTGATGGGGGCGATGAGCCTCAACGTGCTCGAGCGCGTGCGTGAGATCGGCGTGATGCGGGCCATCGGCGCCTCGGACGGGGCGGTGCGCCAGGTCTTCATCGTGGAGAGCGTTATCATCGGCATCATCAGCTGGCTGGTCGGGGCTATCCTGGCCCTACCGATAAGCCAGCTGCTCAGCTACACCGTCGGCGTGTCGATGCTCAACGCGGCGCTGAGCTACCAGTATTCGATCAACGGAGCGGTCTTGTGGCTGGCAGTGGTAGTGATTCTCTCCCTGCTAGCGAGTATACTACCCGCGCGGAGCGCTTCTCGACTCAGCGTGCGCGAGGTATTGGCTTACGAGTAGTCGGTTCATCATTGGCCTAGGGTATGGAGGCGCGTTATGAGAAGAGCATTCTTGGGAATCGGGGCAATTGTCGTCGTCGCCGTCGTGGGGTGGGTGACCATTGGCGGAGGGCTGGCTGGATTCGGCGGGGCACCGCAGGCCGAGCCAACGCCACCGCCGGTGGTGCAGGGGAGCAACGAGGTCGTCGCGGACGCCCACGTCGTGCCTGTGAAGAGTGCGGCCCTGAGCGTGGCCACGGGCGGCGTCGTGGCCAAGATACTCGTCGCCGAGGGCGACGAGGTGACGGCGGGGCAGGTGCTGTTGCAGTTGGACAGCGCTAAGCAGCAGGTGGCGGTGACGCAGGCCGAGGCGGGGGTGAAGCGGGCCCAGGCGGCCCTCGCCCAGTTGCGGGCCGGGCCGCAGGCCCCGGAAATCGCCGCTGCCAAGGCCGCCGTGGAGGCAGCGCAGGGGCAGCTGGCCCGGGTGCAGCAGGGTCCGCGCTCCGACGAGGTGGCGGCCGCGGAGGCCGCGGTGACTGCCGCCGAGAGCGCCCTGCAGAAGGTGCTGGAGGGGCCTGAGGAGAGCCAGGTCATCATGGCCAAGGCCGACCTGGCCAACGCCGAGGCGGCCCTGAAGCAGGCCCAGGGCAACTACGACAAGGTGGCCGCGGAGCCCAACATCGGCGCCCGGCCCGAGGCTCTGGCGCTGGAGCAGGCGACCAACAACTACTACGCGGCCCAGTCGCGCCTGGACGCCCTGCTGGCGCAGCCTACCGACGCCGCCGTCGCCACCGCCAAGGCGCAGGTGGAGCAGGCCCAGGCCAGCCTGGCCCGGGTGAAGGCGGGGGCGCAGCCGGGCGACCTGGCCGCCGCCTCGGCAACGGTTCGGCAAGCCCAGGCCCAGCTGGAGCTGGTGCAGGCCGGTGCCCGCCCGGAGGCGATCGCCGCCGCCGAGGCGGACGTGGCCACGGCCCAGGCTGCCGTCGAGCAGGCCAAGGTCGCCCTGGCCGATACGGAGCTGAAGGCTCCCTTTGCCGGCACCGTGGCCGCCGTCGACGTAACGGCCGGTGAGCAGGTGGGGCCGGCCAGCCCGGTCATCCAGCTGGCCGATTTCTCGGTCTGGCAGATCGAGACGACCGACCTGACCGAGCTGGACGTGGTGGACATCCGCGAGGGCGATGCGGCGAGCGTCACCTTCGACGCAATCCCCGACCTGGAGCTGGCGGGGAAGGTCAGCCGCATCAAGTCGCTGGGCGAGAACAAGCAGGGCGACATAACCTATACGGTCGTCGTCAAGCCCGACCAGCAGGACGAGCGCCTGCGCTGGAACATGACCGCCACCGTCTCCATCAAGCCGAAGCAGTAAGGCCGACTGGCAAGACAATGGCCCGGGGTCGGAGTGGCCCCGGGCCGTATTGTTTACTGGCCAAACCGAATGATGACGGTTGCCGTATTGGAGAACGTCCCCTTGGAGAGTAGCAGACTCTATGACCTGGGACGGCGACCAGGCTGTAGCGCGGGGGCTCGTCCCCCGCGGCGTCTCTTTGGCCCGCCTAACGAACGGTTCTGCCAACAATCGAGGCGCTAGGCTGCCTTGGGGATAGTGGTAGCCTCATCCCACGCGAAGAGCCGATGGAAAGGTAGAGTTGACGAGATGTAAGATCGAACGCCGTCGTCAAATTCAAGGATCGGGTGGAACTATGGATATCCGAGTTCTGGTGGTTGATGATGAAAAGGAAATCGCGGATCTTGTTGAACTATACCTTTCCAACGAAGGCTATATAGTACACAAGTACTATCACGCGGATGAAGCTCTGGCCTGTGTCGCATCGAAACAAATAGATCTCGCTGTGTTGGATGTAATGCTGCCTGATACGAACGGGTTTTCCATATGTAAGACGATCAGGGAAAAGCACACCTTCCCGATCATTATGCTGACAGCCAGAGTAGAGGACATAGACAAAATCACAGGCCTGACTATCGGTGCGGATGACTATATCACAAAACCCTTTAACCCACTGGAAATGGTGGCGCGGGTGAAAGCGCAGTTGCGTCGTTACACCAGATACAATCCGTCAAGCCGCGAAAACCGAGAGGATGAGCGGAAAGTCGAAGAGTTCGATTTCCGGGGCCTGGTGATAAACAAGACTGGGCACACGTGCACGCTTTACGAGGAACCACTGCCTCTAACGCCGTTCGAATTCTCGATTCTGTGGTACTTGTGTGAAAACATGGGCAGGGTGGTTTCCTCTGAAGAACTCTTTGAAAACGTCTGGGGCGAAAAGTACCTTTGGCTATATCGGCGCCATTGCTGGCGGTATTGACTGGCTATTGGATCCCAACACGGATGTGGCTTCGCTACCCAGTGACTTGCAGGAAGTGGAGGGACGGCTCAATCAAGTCAAGTATGACTTGCTGAGAAATCAGCAACTGGCCAAAGAAGCTGAACAGAGGAAGAACGATCTCGTCGTCTACCTTGCCCATGACCTGAAAACTCCGCTTACTTCGGTGATTGGTTACCTAAGCCTGCTTCGCGATGAGCGTCAGATATCGGAAGAGCTGAGACGAAAGTATCTGTCAATAGCAGCGACAAAAGCAGAAAGAGTGGAGGACTTGATCAACGAGTTCTTCGAGATAACCCGGTTTAGCCTAAGGAATCTGACACTGGACACGGCCCGAATCAATTTGACAAGAATGATCGAGCAGATTGTCGATGAATTCAAGCCCCTGCTAGCGCCTAAAGGGCATCGCGTAGGCCATGATCACCGGGCGCATCGAGAAGAGGAAGAGCCTAAGCATGAGCAGCACTGCCTGAAAGGGGCAGCCCTGCCTCGTTGGTGCCAGGAGAGCCGCCAGTGCGCCGCTGGCAGCCAGGCCCAGGAAGAGGATGGGCTTGCGACCTGGCCGATCGGACACGGTGCCCATCACCGGTCCCCCGAAAAGGGCGGCGGAAGTGAGCGCAGATATGTCCTTCACCCATGGTGCATTATGGGCAGAAATCGATCATGCATCGCTCTGGCGAGTATTTCGGACATATGGACAAGATCGTCAGTATGCTACAGCTCCCGAATCTTAGCGCGGACGGTGTTCCAAGGAATCTGACCGGCGGGTACGTACTGATCAAGGGGCAAAAGGCGCCCATCTGCTGGTAAGGCTTGGCGAGGAGCCGCTGGCGGCGACGCTGTTCCTCACCTTCGGCGGACGCGCCGTGCAGTTCTATAGCGGGTCGACGACGAGCCAACGCCGCTGCAAGCCCAACGAGCTGTTGGAGTGGCGCGCCCTGCTGTACGCCCGTGAGCTTGGTTGCCGGTCCTACGATCTCTGGGGATCCCCGACGATGCCGGCCAGCGGTTGGAGGTGGGCGGCGAGGACCAAGCCCCGCACCTCTACGACGAGCAGTCGGCGGCAGGCACGATGCAGGGGGTCTACCTCTTCAAACGCGGCTTCGGCGGCACGGTGGCGCGCACCGTGGGGGCCTACGACTACCTCTATGCCCCCGCTCGCTATTGGCTCTGGACGCGCGGCCTGCCCGCCGCGAGGAGCCTGGCCGCTTGGGCGACGGAGCGCTTCCGTAGATCAGACGGCGGCAAACAAGAACCAGCGGCCAGGGAGGCCTATGAGACTTAGCGAGCTGCTTAGCGATATTCCGGTGCACGGGACGACCGATAACGTGGGAATTGAGGTCGGCGGCATCGCCGTCGACTCGCGGCAAGTGCGGCCGGGCGACGAAGGCGTCGCCCTGGTCGGGCGCGACGCCGACGGCCATCGCTTTATCCCTCAAGCCCTGACCAACGGGGCGGCGGCGGTTGTGGTTGAGCGCGAGCTGCCCGGCCTGGCCGTCACCCGCGCGTGATCGGCGTCACCGGCACCGACGGCAAGACGACCACCAGCACGCTCACGACCGCCATCCTGGAGGCGGCGGGCTACCGCACGGGCCTCCTCACGACCGTCGCCGCCCGCATCGTCGGCAAGATGCTCGATACCAGCCTGCACACCACGACGCCCGACCCCCTCGACTTCCACCGCTACCTGGCCTTGATGGTGGAAAAGGGGATGGAGTACGCCGTGATCGAGACCACCTCACACGGGCTCGCCCAGGAGCGCACCCTCGGCGCCGAGTGCGACGTGGCGGCGGTGGCCAACGCGGTATTCGGCCAAGGCAGCAAGGCGGGGCCTGAATGGCTGGAGCCGTTGAAACGGCGCCTGCCTGGAAGAGGAAGGGCCTGTGCCAACTCCGGCGGCGCTGGGCGAGCTGAGGCCACAGGGTGAGGAGGGTGCGGAGGAGGTCCGCAAAGCGATCGGTTACTTTACAGAGCATGCGGCACGAACGGACTATCCGACCTTCATCGCAATGAAGTTGCCGATTGGGAGCGGGCGACGCCGTGGGGGGACAAGCCACCGCCCTACAGGTTGCTCTCCTCGGCCGATGGCCAGTCTCCCTACGTCGGCTGGTTGTCGCTGGGGTCGTGGCCGCCGTCGAGGATGAGCCAATCGTCGCTGAACTCGACCACTCGCCCCCCGTAGCGCAGCGCCGCCACGTGGGCATGTTTGCCGAGCCGCAACCAACGCCCGGCCATGTCCATCTCGGCCTCCTGGGGGAGGTCCTCGCGTCGGATGAAGACCCTGCCCGGCCTGTAGAAGAGATAGACGCCGCTGAGGTGGCCGGGCGGCCCCGTGCGGAAGACGTCGCACAGATAGGCAGCCAGCACGCCGTCGCAAGGCGACTGCACCGTTAGCATCATGACCGCCACTTCCCCTGCCCTCCGTCGTCGACAAAAGGCTTCGCCGTCGTTCCGTACCCGGCGGTCTGCCCCGCCGGGCCCGGGGATGCCGGGGCTGAATGTCCCCCCTTGCCGCCGTCCCCCTCCAGCTGTTC
>JAJZQK010000109.1 GCA_021847625.1 Chloroflexota bacterium | reverse complement strand
TGAACTTGGGGGAAGCGGCCAACCCGAACGAGCTATTCGTGGGCCGAACCGTGGATCCCGATTTCCGCCTTCTGATCGAGGAGATCGGGGCCCATACCGCCGTCTTGGCGACGCCCGGCAGCAAAGACGTGCCGATCTTGGTCGACGAGCGTTATCGCTATCCGCTCGCCTGGTACTTGCGCGAATACTCCCAGGTGAGTTATGGTGATATCTTGGCAAACCAGCCGACCATGGCGGTCTTTGGCTTGGATAAGGGGCCGCCGTCGGGGGAGTACCGATTCAAACAGTACCCGGTCTACGAAAGCACAGCCTACGCGCCGAAGACGCCTGGGCAAGCCTGGCGGTGGTTCATGTATCGAGAAGCCACGGGCCAGGTAGCAAGAGAGGATGTGCGTTTGTATGTCGCGATGCAGAATACTCGCTAGGGTGGATTAGGGGATGCAGGAAGTAAACGCACCGCCAAGCGAAACGACCGTCAGCCGCTCGCGGTTGGACAGGCCGCTGGCGGAGGTTGTGATGCTCGATTGGGCGACGATCATCTTCGTGTCGATCATAGTCCTCGCGGTTATCAGCCGGTTCTGGGACCTCGGCGCGCGCGCCCTGCACCACGACGAGAGCCTGCACGCGACTTATTCCTACTACCTCTACATCGGGCGGGGTTACGTCCACGACCCGCTGCTGCATGGAACGTTCATCTATATCTTCAATGCGCTGGTCTACCTGCTGCTAGGGGCCAGCGATGCCACTGCCCGCGTGGCGCCATCTTTCCTAGGCGTCCTCACGGTGGCCTTGCCCATGCTGCTGCGCAAGCAGCTAGGCCGCTGGGGCGCGCTGGCGACGTCGGGCTTGCTGCTCATTTCGCCATCGTTCCTCTATTTCGGTCGCTTCATCCGGGAGGATGCCCACATCGCCTTCTTCACCCTGGCGATGGTAGTTTGCCTGTTCCGCTATTTCGATTCCCGCCGGCCGCTGTATCTCTACCTGTTTGGCGGCCTGCTGGCGCTCTCTTTCGCCACGAAAGAGACGACGTTCATGACCTTGGCCATCTTCGGCTCGTTCCTGTTCATGGTGGCCGGCGTGGAGCTCCTGCGACTGCTGAGGAGGTCGCCCAAACTATCGCCGGCCGGGGATTTCTTGGTTGTCATCGGGACGCTGGCCGCGCCGCAGGTGGCCGGCCTGGCAATCCTGTACAAGACCTTCCAGGGCCAGGCCATCCAGGCCTACCCGACGCCGGAGGAGTACCGGATTCTGTTCGCGGTGTTCCTGGCGTTGGTGGCGCTGTCGGCCGTCGTGGGCCTGCGCTGGAATGCCCGGCGCTGGCTGATCGTGGCGGGGGTCTTCTACGGATTGTTCGCGATACTCTTCACGACGCTGTTCAGCAACCCGCCGGGGCTTGTGACTGGCGCCGTGGGAGGCTTGGTCTATTGGCTCGCCCAGCAAAGCGTGAAGCGTGGTGGGCAGCCCTGGCAGTACTACCTGGTACTGATGCCGCTCTACGAGTACCTCACGCTAGCGTTCGCGATACCGGGGGCGATCTACTTCGCCTGGCGGCGCACCCTCTTTTCCACGTTCCTAATCTATTGGGCGGTGGCAGGCCTGGTGCTGTTCAGCTGGGCCGGCGAGAAGATGCCGTGGCTCGTGCTGCACGTCGCTCTGCCCTTCATACTGCTGGCCGGTATGACGCTGGGCCGCTTGCTGCCGTCGATACCCTGGCGCGAGCGGCTGCGCGACCGGGCCCTGTTGGTGGGGGCGCTCTTGGTCGGTTTGGCTATTGCCCTGGGCCTGGCCAATACCCCGAAACCGGCCGGGTTCGACCTGACCCGCCTGGATGTCCAGCAGCCGTTACTGCAGTGGGCCCTGCTGGTAGCCCTGTTGACGGCGGTGGTCTTCGTCGGGCTGCGCGCGGTCGAGCGGTTGGGCCTGCGGGGCGCGCTGGCGACGGCGGCGGCAGGCTCCCTCGTAGTGCTCGTCCCGTTGACGATACACACGGCGGTCGAGGCCGCCTACGTCAACGGCGACACCCCGGTGGAGATGATCGTCTATACGCAGACCTCGCCGGACGTGCCGAAGGTAATGCAGGGGATCGAGCACGTCGCCTTCCTTACGGGGGCCGGCAAGAACCTGAAGGTGGCCTACGATAACGAGGTGACGTGGCCGTTCGAGTGGTATCTGCGCGACTACCCCAACCGCAACTACTACGGCTCCGGCCTGCCGGCGGCCGACGCGCCCGTCGTTCTTGTGGGGGTGGACAACAACCACGACGCCCAGGTCCGCGCCCAGCTGGGCAGTAACTACGTTGGCCAGCGTTATCGCCTGCGCTGGTGGTTCCCGGAGGACTATCGCACGGGCCAGGACTTCATCCGCGCGCTGACGCCCCCGGATGAGCGGGCGAACCTGGCGCAGACCACCAGTCAGCCGGGGATACTGGACATAATCCGGGCCATGCTGCGGCCGGAGGCGAGGGATAGGCTCTGGAAGTACCTGCTCTACCGGCAGCCGCTCAATCCGCTGGGCTCGACGGACTTCGTGCTGTACGTCCGCAAAGACCTCGTGGATGGGGCCTGGATGCCGGCCACCGTTGCCCCGACGACCGCGGCGGCTCAGGACCCGTTCGAGATGAAGGCGGTGGACGTGGCAGCCACGCAGACAATCGGCCCCTCCGCGGGGGAGGCCGGCCAACTCAACGGGCCCAAGAATGTGGCGTTGGCCGGCGACGGCAGCGTCTACGTGCTGGATACCGGCAACAATCGCGTTCTCAAGTTCGACCGGAATGGCCAATACCAGTTGGCCTGGGGGCAGAGTGGCGCCGAACCCGGCCAATTCAATGAGCCCTGGGGCATCGCCGTCGACGGCCAAGGGAATGTCTACGTGGCGGACACCTGGAACCATCGTATTGAGAAGTTCGACTCACAGGGCAAATTCCTGCTGCAGTGGGGCGGCTTCGGCGACTCGCGGGACCAGCCCGACGCTGTCCCGGGGCTCTTCTACGGGCCGCGCGGGCTGGCGGTCGACGCCGACGGGAACCTGCTGGTGGTGGATAGCGGCAACAAGCGCGTGCAGAAGTTCAGTCCGGATGGCCAGTTGCTGGGGCAGTACGGATCGCAGGGTGGGGGCGATGGCCTGTTCAGCGAGCCGGTCGGCATCGCCGTGGACAGCAAGGGGAACGTCTACGTGGCCGACACCTGGAACCACCGCATCCAGAAGTTCGATGGCAATATGAAATATCTCTCCCAGTGGGAGGTCCCTGGCTGGGTGGGGGAAAGCGTTGTCAACAAGCCGTTCCTGGCCGTTGACGCCTCGGACAACGTCTACGTGACCGACCCCGAGGCTCACCGCGTGCTGAAGTTCAGTTCCGAGGGCCAGGCGCTGGCCACCTGGGGGAGATTCGGGAACGACGCCCGGTCGGTGAACCTGCCTCTGGGCATCGCCGTCGACGGCAAGGGCCAAGTGTACGTCGCCGATTCCGGCAACCAGCGGATTACGGTCTACCCTCCCACCCCATAACCGGCTATTACCTAACTAACCGAACGTCAACTTGATGGCCAGGCGAGATCTCGTGAAGGATCGGTGACCCCGGCGCAGGCGGTGGCCAAGGCGAAATCTGGGTCAACTGGGCTGGAGATTGCGGTCGTTATTGTTGCGTGGGCGGTTATCGGTGGGGTAAAATCTTGGCTGACGTACGAACAAGAGGCGTGAGCATCGAGAATGGCCGCGCTCGGCAGGCTCGCGCGAGGAGCATGCTTCCCCCTTGCTGAAGAACTGGCGCCTGTGGATTGGTCTTCTCATCAGCCTCGTCTTCCTGTACTGGGTCATCAGCCAGGTGAAGGATGTCGGCCAGGTCGTCGAATCGCTGAAGCGAGCCCAGTATGGCTATGTCGTTCCTGCTTTGGCCGTCTACTTCCTGGGTGTTTGGATACGGGCCATAAGGTGGCGCTACCTCCTGATGCCAACCCATGGCGTGAGCAGTCGCCGGCTTTTCCCGGTCGTCGTCATCGGCTACATGGCCAACGACGTGCTGCCCGTAAGGATGGGTGAGCTGGTGCGGGCCTACGTCCTGGGGCTCCGCGAGGAAATCAGCAAGGCAACCGGGCTGTCGACGATATTCGTGGAACGCGTATTTGACGGCCTGACGATGATCGCCTTCCTCGCCGGTGTGGCGGCATTCATCCCCCTCGCGGCGAGCCTGAAGCAGATTGCCGTGGCGACGGCCGTTCTGTTCCTCGCCCTGTCTGCCGGTATCCTGGTCCTGGCCGTGCAGTCGAGGCGAGCCGAGCGCCTGGTGGGCTACGTTGTGCGCCTGCTGCCGGCCGGGGCGCGCGGCCCCGTGCAGAAGATCGCCAGTTCCATGCTGGTCGGGCTGGGCGTGATGCGCAGCGGGCGGGCGGTAGTTGCGGTCTTGGTTCTATCCATCGCCGCCTGGCTTTGTGAGGCGGGGATGTACTACTTGATCGCCCTCGGCTTCTTCCCGGAGGTTCCCTTCTACGTCATGCTGCTCACGGTGGCGGTGGCCAATCTGGGGACGATGATCCCCTCATCGCCCGGATACGTGGGCACCTTCGACGCCCTCGCCGTGTTCACATTGGGCCTTTTCGGTATTGGCAATGAGGTTGCCGTCGGCTATACTGCCGTGCTGCACGCAGCGTTGATCTTTCCCATTACGTTCTTGGGGTTCTTCTTCCTCTGGCGCGAGAATCTGACGCTTGGCGGGCTGCGGCGGGCTCCCATATCCGCCCCGGCCTCGGTCGACGGGCTGGGGCAGGGTGGGGTCTGACGCCGGCACCTGTCGGGGCCAGGTGATGAGATTGGCGGTTGAAAATGGCGCCCGCATGGTTTATAGTAACGTGACTTGCCAATCAAGGTCACTGACGGTTGGTCGTACTTGGATGGCGGCAGTAGGCGCTTGTCGGGTTGAGGAACGGGCCGGGCTGCGTAATGGATGAGGAGGTACAGGTAATGAAGGTCGCTGCCAAAATGGCGCGATTAGGTACGGAGACAGCATTCGAGATGCTGGCCCGGGCGAGAGCGCTCGAGGCCAAGGGCGCCCACGTCGTTCACCTCGAAATCGGCGAGCCCGATTTCGACACCCCGGCTAACATCGTGGAATCCGCCATCACGGCTCTGCGAGAGGGCTGGACGCACTACGGTCCGTCCGCCGGACTGCCGGAGTTGCAGATGGCCATCGCCCGCGAGGCCACCGAAGTCCGCGGTGTCGAGTTCGCGCCGAGCCAGGTCGTCGTTACGCCAGGGGCGAAGCCGATCATGTTCTACGTCATCCTCGCGCTCATCGACGAAGGCGACGAGGTGATCTATCCCAATCCGGGCTTCCCGATCTACGAGTCTATGATCGATTTCGTCGGCGGCGTGGCCGTCCCCGTTCAGCTTCGCGAGGACAGGGGATTCCGGTTCGACGTTGGGGAACTCCGGGACAAGGTTACCGACAAGACGAAGTTGATCATTCTCAACTCCCCCCACAATCCGACGGGTGGTATGCTCACGCGAGCGGATCTCGAGGAAGTGGCGCGATTGGCCGTTGAGAGGGACATCGCCGTCCTCAGCGATGAGGTCTACAGGCGGATCATCTACGAGGGCGAGCACTACAGCATCGCCTCGCTGCCGGGCATGCAGGAGCGCACGATTATCCTCGACGGCTTCTCGAAGACGTACGCCATGACAGGTTGGCGGCTGGGCTACGGGATCATGCCGCACGACCTCGCGCCCCACATCTCTCGTCTGATGGTGAACAGCGCTTCTTGCACCGCCAGCTTTATTCAGCGGGCAGGCGTCGAGGCCATCACGGGGCCGCAGACGGAGCCTCAGCGCTACGTCGAGGAATTTCGCTGCCGTCGCGACGTCGTCGTGGATGGGTTGAACGAGATCCCCGGCTTCAGCTGCCTGCGTCCGCAGGGCGCCTTCTACGTATTCCCGAACATCTCCCAGACCGGCGTTCCCGCGCAGCAAATGGCCGAGTACCTCCTCGTCGAAGCGGGCGTCGCCACCCTGGCCGGTACGGCGTTCGGTAGGTACGGCGAAGGTTATCTACGTCTGTCGTATGCCAACTCCGTTGAGAACATCAAGCTCGCGCTCGAGCGCATCAAGGCGGCGGTAGCCAAGCTCTAGTTCGAGCCAGTGGTCGCTGGCAAGCGGGCGAGGGGAGCGCTCCCCTCGCCTTAGGTGTGCCTTTGGTTCCAGTGTGATGATCGAGGAGTCCGCAGTGGTTGATCTGGATCCGATAAGCGATGTCGTTCACCAGCATTTTCGGGCCAAGAACCAGGCGCGTGAGGAAGCGTTGGGGCTATCCCGCGAGGCATTGCGGTCGTCCGCCAATGCCATCCGAGCTGTTCATAGGCACGACTTCGAGCGTGCTGAGGAACTGACGGCTACCGCGCGGGCGCGGTTGCAGCGCGCGGCGGAGGTGCTGGTCGATCATCCGGATGTGCTCTACGCCGGCTTTGTGCAGGACGCCCAGAAGGAGTACGCCGAGGCGGTGGCAACCTATTCCATCGTGCGGGGGGAGCCGCTGCCCAACCGGAATGCGTTGCAGATCACCTGGCAAGCGTACCTCAACGGGCTTGGCGAAGCCGTGGGGGAGCTGCGGCGCTACGTTCTGGACAAGCTGCGGAGGGGTGCCTTAAGCGGTAGCGAGGACCTCCTGCAGGCTATGGATGACATTTACGACCTGCTCGTGACGATCGACTACCCGGACTCGATGACGGGCGGCCTTCGCCGTACGACTGACATGGTCCGTGGGGTTCTGGAGCGGACGCGCGGCGACCTGACGATGGCGCTCAGGCAGCACGAGCTGGAACGCAAGTTGAGCGAGGCGGAGAGAGGGATGGCCGACGACCGGCCGGGTGGCCAAGGGCCATCGGAATAATTCTTAGGAGTGAGTGGCATGGATTTGGTTCCCATTGTCCCGATCGTCGGGGTGGCCACGGTGCTATTCGTCGCCTACCTGGCGTGGGACGTTCTACGCCGGGATACCGGCACGCCGGAGATGCGTAGTATCTCCGGTATGATCTACGAGGGGGCGATGGCCTTCCTGCGCCGGCAGTACCAGACCATCCTGCTTCTGGCCCTCGTGGTGGGTGTGCTGATTGGCCTGCTCATTGGGTGGGTTGATAACAGCGTGGAGCTGGGCATACGGACAAGCATCGCGTTCCTCGTGGGCGCGGCCGCATCCGCCATATCCGGCTTCGTCGGCATGTACGTGGCCGTAAAGTCCAACGTCCGCACGGCCAGCGCCGCTCGTCGTTCGCTTCCCGAGGCCATCAGGGTTTCCCTGCGCGGCGGAGCGGTGTCCGGTTTCACGGTGGTGGCTCTGAGCCTCCTCGGTGTGGCCGGTATCTTCTACGCTTTTGGCGGCGCGGAACACCCCGAACTGGCGCCGTTCCAGATCGTCGGTTTTGGCTTTGGCGCTAGCTTCGTAGCGCTGTTCGCCCAGCTGGGCGGCGGAATCTACACCAAGGCCGCCGACGTGGGCGCGGACCTGGTGGGCAAGGTCGAGGCGGGTATCCCCGAGGACGACCCGCGCAACGCCGCCGTCATCGCCGACTTAGTGGGCGACAACGTGGGCGACTGCGCCGGCCGTGGCGCCGATCTCTTCGAGTCGACGGCCGCCGAGAATATCGGCGCAATGATTCTGGGCGTGGCTATCTTCGCGGTAACCCAGAATCCGGCGTGGATTCTTTTCCCGCTCGTCATTCGTGCTTTCGGTCTTATCGCCTCTGCTATCGGTCTTATGTCCGTGCGGGGCCGCGACAACCAGGACCCCATGGCGGCCCTGAACCGCGGCTACTTCGTGACGGCCATACTCTCAGCCGTGGCCATGTACGCGGTCACGATGTACATGTTGAACGACGTCTGGTTCGTGTACGCCGGCCTCGTGGGCATCGCTACTTCGATCGCTTTCGTCTACATCACCATCTACTACACCGCCGGGACCTACCGGCCGGTACAAGAGATTGCCCGGGCTTCGCGCACCGGTCCGGCTACGAACATCATTTCTGGTATTGCTGTCGGTTTTGAGTGCACGGGCAGCACGGCCGTCGTCATCGCGATTGCCTTGCTCGCTTCGTACTACTTCGGCACGCAGTCGGGCGTCCAGCACGGCGGCATCTACGGGACGGCCGTCGCCACCATGGGTATGCTGATGAGCGCCGCCTACATTCTGGCGATGGATACCTTCGGGCCCATCACCGACAACGCGGGTGGCATCACCGAGATGTCAGGCGCGCCGGAAGGCACGCGCCACATCACCGACAACCTGGATGCGGTTGGCAACACGACGAAAGCCCTTACCAAGGGCTATGCTATCGCTTCGGCCGCCTTGGCCGCCTTCCTGCTGTTCAGCGCCTACCTTGACCGGGTTGCGGAGTTGACCGGCCAGGCGTTCACTACCGTCAACCTGGCCAAGGTTGAGGTATTCGTCGGCGCCCTGATCGGCGCCATGCTGGTCTATCTGTTCAGCTCGCTGGCCATTCGGGCCGTGGGCCACGCCGCCAGCGACATCATCGAGGAAGTTCGCCGCCAGTTCC
>JAJZQK010000108.1 GCA_021847625.1 Chloroflexota bacterium | reverse complement strand
CGAACTGCCTCACGTGTTCGAACGCTTCTACACGTCCCACGGCGGGACAGGCGGCACGGGCCTGGGGCTGGCGATTGCCCGGGAGATCGCCCGCGCCCAAGGGGGCGACATCTCGGTCGCCAGCACGCGAGGCACCGGCAGCGTCTTCACCGTCACCTTACCGACCTGGACCGGCGAGGAAAGTGAATTGCCGCCCAGCCCCTCCCCCGCCCTCCAATCATGAACAGGACTCACGCGGTCGGAGTTGGATCAACCACAGAGGACGCGGAGAATAGGGAGAATGCATGGGTTGCCAGCGCTTTCTCCGTGGTTTCCGGGACGAGTCGGAGACGGATTAACCGCACAGGACGCAGAGGGCAGGGAGAATGCCCGGTTCCTTGCGTCTCCTCCACGGTCTTCGCGGTGAGAATCCGTCTACCGCGTAAGTCCTGCGCGTGATGAGCGATGAGTCAGGCTCCCATCACTCCTCAGCCGAATGGGGCGCAATCCCTGCCCTGTAAGGTTGAATGGAGAGTAATGGTTCCCTCGCCCTTCCAGGGAGAGGGTTAGGGTCGTCCCCTGGGCAAACGGCCGTTTGCCCCTACAAATAACATGTTGAACGTCGAAAGCAGCCTGTAGCGCGGGGGCTTGTCCCCCGCGGTCCGGTCCGAATCCCCGGCGCGTTCTCCGCGGTGAAAACCCCGTCCACCGCGTACGTCTTGGCATGAACAAGACCGAGGGCGCTTCCACCCTCGGCCGATGTGCCGGCAAGGGGCAGCCGTAGCCGCCTGCCCCCGACCGTATGCGACGGGCACTCACCCGCTCTTTCCGGGCTTCGCGCGCTACCGGCCTAGAGGCCCGGGATCTTCATGCCGCCGGTAAGGCCGCCGAGTCGCTGACTGGCCAGCTCGCGCGACTTGTTCATGGCCTCGTTCAGCGCGGCCAGCACGAGGTCCTCCAGCATCTCGACGTCCTCGGGATCGACGACCTCGGGCTGGATCTTGATGGACCTGATCTCCTGCTGCCCGTTGACGACGACGCTCACCGCCCCGCCGCCCGCCGTCCCCGTGACGGTCTCGTTGGCCAGTTCCTCCTGCATCTTGGCCAGCCTGGCCTGCATCTGCTTCAGTAGGTTCTTATTCGGAATCATCTGCCACCTCCGTTGGCGAGGTATTCTTCACACCCTTGATACGTGCACCCTGGGAAACAGCCTCCCTCACCAGCGGGTCCTCCAGGGCTGAAGGCGACTGCTTTCTCTCTTGACGTTTGTTCAGTTCGCAGCGGACAAGATAACGTTGACCGACGAGCTGGCTGATGGCGTCTTCCACCGTCGCCCGGTTCTTGGCCTGCTCTATCTGCTCCTTGTGAAAGCCGTGAACAAAGGCCAGAAACACCGTACGATCATCCACGCGCACGGGTCCCGTACAATCGCGGAGCAAGGCCTGCACCTTGCGGTCGGTGCGTCCCAGCGCATCCAACACCTGGCCCCAGAGCCCCCGCAGCGTCTCCACGTCCAGGTCCGCCCCCGTCCCCTCGGCCTGAGCGGGAGCAGACTCCATTATCCGCTCCCCGGACGGCGCCTCCGCCGGGGGCTCCTGCTCGGCCACCTCGACGACGGGGGCCGGCCGTGGAGGCGGCGCTATCGTCCGCCGCTTGGCGGCGGCGGGCTCATGTGCCATCCTGGACACGGCGGCGGCCACTTTGGATACGGCCGGAGCGGGCCGGACGGGGGCACTCGCGGGCGCCGGTTCCTCGCCTGCCAGCACGTATTCCGTGTAAGCCATTTCCAGCGGCAGCTGGGGCTGCACCAAGCCGCGGGCCGCGAAATCGACCTGGCTGAACAGCCTTAGCGCGCGCATGATGTCCCCCAACGCCAGGGAGGTCGTGGTCGCGGCCATCGCCTCGACCGTTTCTTCGCCCGCGTCGACTCCTCGGCCCGCCGCGCCCGCCTTGAGCAAGAGCAGCTGGCGCAGGTAGTCCACCGCCTCTCGGCCGAGCTGATGCATATCGGTGCCTTCGTCCGCCAGGCGGTTGATCAGGCGCAGCCCGCCGGCGAGGTCCTTCCGGAACAGACTCGCCACGAGCTCACGGACCGCCTCGATGCCCCCTGCCCCGAGCAGGGACTCCACCTGGGCGGCGGTGATCTCCCCCTCCGCGTAAGCCCGCAGCTGATCCAGCAGGCTCTCCGCGTCGCGCAGACTCCCGGTCGCCGCTCGCGCCACCATCTCCAAGGCCGCCGTCTCGACCGCGATGTCCTCCTGCTCGCAGATGTAGCGCAGCCGGCTCACCATCTCGTCGAGGGGGATGCGCCGGAACTCGAAGCGCTGGCAGCGGGAAAGGATCGTCGCCGGTATCTTGTGCGCCTCGGTGCTCGCCAGCACGAAGATCGTGTGCGCCGGCGGTTCCTCCAGCGTCTTGAGCAGCGCATTGAAGGCGTCCGACGTCAGCTGGTGGACCTCGTCGATGATGTAGAACTTGCGCTGGGCTTCGCTGGGGGTGAAGTTGACCTTGTCGCGCAGGTCGCGGATCTCGTCGATGCCGCGGTTGGAGGCGGCGTCGATCTCGACGATGTCCAGGCATCGCCCCTCGGTAATGGCCCGGCAGAGGTCGCACTCGTTGCATGGCTCCCCCTCGCCGCCGTTGGTCCGGCAGTTGATCGCCTTGGCCAGCAACCGCGCCGTCGAGGTCTTGCCCGTGCCGCGCGGGCCGCAGAAGAGGTAGGCATGCGCCACGCGGTGCGTCCGCAGGGCGTTCAGGAGCGTTCGCGTGATGTGCTCCTGGCCGACCACCTCCGCGAACGTCTGCGACCGCCACTTGCGGTAGAGCGATTGCGAGCTTACCACTACCCCTCCATCGTCGTCTAACCTGGTCTCCATTATATCATACCGCCCCGCCCGGCAACCCTCCTCGCGGCCCACTAACCATACTCTCTAGCATAGTCAAGCCGGCTTGGCTGATACGCGCCCCGAGGGACGACCGGCCCGTATCGCGGTCTGCCCACCCGCCGAAGCCAGCCGCCACGAACCCCCTCGCAAACCGTACTACCGTGGCGGGCGACCCTAACCGCGGAGGAACCCCACGCCCGAGACCACGAAGTAGAATCCCAGGCCGACGAGGAAGAGCGCGCAAACGAAGATCAGGCCCCGGTAGATGGTGTCGTTGAGGACGCGGCGGCCTGTCACGATGAGGCCCGCCACGAGGCTTAGCCAGGCGAGGTCGGAGAGAATGTGCCCCACGAAGAAGACGGCGAGCCCCGTGGCACCCCATTGCATGGCCGAAGCCACGTAAGCAGCGCCAATCGTGGCCCACCAAAGCAACCAGTAAGGGTTGGAAACGCTGACGAGCACCCCCGCCGGCACCGGCCCCGGCCCGTGGGCGACGCCGGTACTGGTGGTGCTCAGCGACACCTTGCTCTGCCAGGCCCGCTGCCCCATGCCGTAGGCCATCCACAGCAGGACGAGCCCGCCGACCAGGCCGATGGTGCCCTTGACTATTCCGGCCTGCACCAGTTGGCTGAGTCCCAGCGTCAGGCCGACCACCACCAGTATCTCCGCGATGCCGTGGCCGAGAACCAGCAACGGCCCGGCGCGGAAGCCCCGGCGAACCGACTCGTCGATTGTCACCGTCAACAGCGGCCCGGGCATTATCGCACCCGACAAGCCGACCAGAAAAGAAGTCGCAAATATGAGCGCCAGATCCATCGTCGTTAACCTTTGTTTGACCCCCGCGGTGATGGCCCCCAGCATACCCACCGCCAGGGGCATTGTCAAGACAAGCGCCAATTCAAAGCAGGCGAGGCGTGGGCGGGAACCGAGGAGCCTGGTTGCCATGTGCCTACACGTATCTCTCCGTGACGCCGGCTGGGGGCGCGGGATCGGGAATAGACGGCAGGCAGAGTGTGGTAAGCTATGTGAGGCGCTGCTAGCGGGCGGTCAACCTGGCCACGGATGAGCGGCTATCTGCCTCCCATGGCCCGTGCTATACTTTGTGGCATCAGTACTGTTGAGGGGCAGCCAGTAAGGTGACTGAAGAAACCACGCTGCGATTCGATCTGCACACGCACACCCATTACTCGGCCGACTCGGGGGCCAAGTTCGCGGACATCGTCGCCGCGGTTCGGCGCCGGGGGCTGGACGGCATTGCCGTCACCGACCACAACCGCCTCGAAGGCGCCTTGCAGATGAAGGAGGTCGCGCCCTTCACCGTGATCGTGGGCGAGGAGATTCGTACGAGCGAGGGGGAGATAATAGGCCTCTTCCTGAGCGAGGAGATACCCGCGCGCCTCTCCCCCGAGGAGACCGTGGAGCGCATCAAGGCCCAGGGTGGCCTCGTGTACATCCCTCATCCTTTCGACCGCGTGCGCCCCTCGCACCTGCGCAAAGAGGCCCTCTACCGGCTCATCGACAGTATCGATGCCGTCGAGGTCGTCAACTCCCGCACCACCCTGCCCCTCGACAACCGGAGGGCAGAGCTACTGTGCCAGAGGTACGGCCTGCGCCGGGGCGCCGGCAGCGACGCCCATCTGCCCCGAGAGATCGGCCAGGCCTGGGTGGAGATCCCTCCCTTCGCCAACGCCGCCGAGTTCCTCTCCAGCCTCGAGCAAGGCCGAGCCGTGGGCCGCCTGACCACCCCCCTCGCCCACCTCGCCACCCGCTGGCACAAACTCCGCCGCCGCTTCAGGACGAGTGACGAGTAGCGTGGCCGGATTCACCGCGGAGGACACAGAGGGCGCAAAGATAGTGAAGAATCGCTCGCTGAACCAACTGACCGAAGCCATCATCGGCGCGGCAATAGAAGTCCATCGTGAACTTGGCCCTGGGCTTCTCGAATCAACCTACGAGGCTTGCCTAACGCATGAGCTCCGTCAAAGGGGTCTGCGGGTCGAGCAGCAGAAGGCATTGCCCGTCGTCTACCACGCAATACGCCTGGAATGCGGCTATCGAGTGGACCTCCTCGTGGAAGGCCTCGTCATCGTCGAAATCAAAGCCGTCGATGCGCTGGCGCCCATCTATCAAGCCCAGCTGTTGTCGTATCTCAATCTCTCCGGCTGCCGAGTTGGCTTACTCATCAACTTCAATACGCGGATGCTGAAGGAGGGCATCCGCCGCCTCGTTCTGGGCCTTCCCGAAGGCTAACGCCGTAGTAACGCGGTGGAAGTCGGACCAACCGCAGAGGACGCAGAGGATAGGGAGAATGCCCGACTCCTTCCGTCTCCTCCGTGGTCTCCGCGGTAGTAACCCGTCCACCGTGCAAGTCCTGTTATCTGAAAGCCTCTGCGTTTTCTGCGGTTAGATTCCGGCCGCTCTTCAGGATTTCCTCGTCGGGATTACGACGACCGCGAGGAGGGCGGCGAGGAGGCAGATGGCGCTGGTGGAGAAGAAGACGCTGGGCAGGCCGAACGCGTCGGCGATGGCGCCGCCGAGCATCGGCCCCCCGAACATGCCGATGGAGTAGAGCGACTGGAAGACCCCCATCGCCGTGGCCCGTTCGTGCTGGGGCACGGCGCGGATGCTGAGGCCCATCAAGACCGGGAAGGCCAAGCCGCGGCCGAACCCGGAGATAGCCTGCACCGCGATGAGGAGGGCCAAGGAGGGAACCATGGGCGTGGCGAAGACGGCGGCGGCGGACAGGCCCAGCCCCCAGGCTACCACCAGACGGTCATCCATCCGCTCGGAGAGCCAACTGGTCGTGAGCATGCCGAAGGTGTAGGGGAGCAGGGTCGCCGTCACCAACAGGCCGAGGTCGGCCTGCGAGGCACCCAGCTGCTCGGCGAATAGAGGCGTGAAGGTGTAGGTGGTGACGAACATCACGTACTGGTTGACAGCCGCGATGCCGGACACCGTGAGCAGGAGCGGCACGGCGATGATGCGCATGACCCGCCGCATCGACAGGCCATCCGCCGGCGGATTGGCCTCCTCGTTCACGCGCCCGGCCATGGCGTAGCCCAGCCCGGCCAGGCCGACGGCGAAGTAGAACGGCATCACCGGCCCCAGCGCGTCCGCTATCTGGCCCCCCGCGTAGGTGGACACCACCTGGGCCATGCCCGTGACGAAGGTTACCAGGCTCATCGCCCGCACGGCCCGCCCCGGTGGGAAGTAGGACGAGAAGAGGACGGTAAAGGCCACCCAACTGGAGGCGCCCACCCCGGTCAGGGCCCGGGCGAGGAAGAGCAGCCAGGGGTCGCCCGACAGCGCCAGGCCGAGGGCGCCCAGGCCGACGGCCAGCATGCCGCTGAAGATGAACGGCTTGCGGCGGCCTAGGTGGTCGGACAACACGCCCAGGGGGATACGCAGCAGGAACTGCGTCACCCCATAGGCGCCGACGATCAGCCCCACCATGCCAAATGAAGCGCCCATCTCCTGCGCATGGGAAGGGAGTATGGGCACGTATATGTACAGGGAAGCCCAGAAGAAGAAGGTGGTGGCGACGAAGAGCGCTATCGACAGCGTCCCTACCCGCCGCTGGGCTTGGCCCGCTTGCTCCACAGGACCTACCAACCCGCGGATACCTCCCGGTCCGGAATCCTAACACATCATCGGCAAGCAGGCAAGTATGGGAAGAAAGTACTATTGTCTAATTTGGCTAGCTGGTATACACTTGGGGCACAATCACACAGCCGCACTAGCAATGGCGCTTTTGACTGGTATCGAGCGAGACAGAAGTCAAGAGCGCCGCTATGTATGTCGATGCTTCCGCGGTCGCACGTCGTGCTCCCCAACCAAAAGGGGGAACAGGCTAGCCGTATTTCGGTCGGCGCAGCCTGCCACTCCGAAACTGCAGTTGGAATCGCTACCGGTGTTGCCCGGCACTTCATGGGTCAGAGATTGTTAGCAAAGCTAGATATCTTCCTAACTAATCTAGCATAGTCTCGCCGGGTTATCGCCAACAGAGTAATCGCCTCCGAGGGCGCCTCGCCCTAGCCAGCCAAGGGCGCCTCGACAGCGATGCGGATGGTCCGAACAGGCTCCCTCGTGGAGCGCAGCCGGGCGACGAAAGAGAGAGATGGCGTGAGCAAGAAGAACGAAAAGAAGAAGGACGTGAAGCTGGTGCTCGTCGAGTTGGAATCACAAGACGACGTCGGCTACCTGACCGGCCAGCACAGTTCTAAGGACGAAGAGAACCAGGTGCGGACGCCCGAGCCAAGGCGCCATCCCGAAAAGGGCAAGGCCTCTTCGCACCGCGACCGCCGCAAGTAAGTTCGCTTGGTCCCGTAGAAGTAACGCTGGCTTGTGACCATACCGCGGCCTGAGAGCAGGCAAAAGGTGGGCCGCTTCCTGGCCCACGGCGGGCAAGAAAGGGTGCAGCATGGAAGAAGAGGTTAAGAAGCAGCAGAGCCCGGTAGCAGAAGAACCTACCGTGGCCAGAGACGAATATTGCCAGCTGACGAGCGACTTTGCCCAGATCGTCCAGCGCGCCAAGGAGAGCTACCAGGAGAAGGCTCCGGGGCGCGAGATAGACTTTGTTTCCCTGTTCATGGGCTCCCGCTCCGGCATCATCTGCCGGGCCGACGAGCGAGGCATCCCTCAGGTAACCGTTTCTGGCGAGGAGGCCGATAACCTGGGCAATAAGCGCACCCAGCGCTTCTTCATCGGCCTGCAATCGGAGGTCGCCACCAAGGATGCCGATTTCCAGAGCGCCAACCTGGCCGAACGGGAGACGATCGTCAAAGAGTTCGAGGTCACCAGTCAGGGCCACGAGCTCGTCAAGCTAGCAATCAACGGTTCGCAGCGTGCAGGCGAGCGAATCCAGCGCAAGATAGATGAAGAGAACTACGAGTGGTTTCCGGTCGAGCACGTGCCGGGCGAGACACACTCGATCAACGCCGACACCGCCCCGCGATTCGACCTCGACCAGGTGGTCAGTTTGGTGGCTGGCGCACGCCAGGTTATCAGACAGGCTCTGGGCGCTAAGCTCGATCGCGTGGAAGTGCTCTTCCTGAAGTGGAGCGAGCACACAGAATACGCCGACACCGACGGCATGAGCGTGGATCAGATTATACCCCGTCTCGGCATCACGATTAGCTTGCGAACCAAGGACGGATCAGAGGCCTTCGGCGCCATCCGCGGCGCCATGGGCGGCCTGGAGATTCTGCGCCGCTACGAGCTGCCGAACGCCGAGGAAAAGGACTACCTGACTATAGTCCAGGACCTGGCCAAGGAAGTCGCGCAAGAAGCGATCGACCTCGACCGCGCCCAGGGCGCTTCCATCCTGGGCACGGAGTGCCCGGTCATCCTCTCCCCCGGCGTCGCGGGCGTCCTCGCCCACGAGGTCTTCGGGCACACGAGCGAAGGCGACCTGATCTGCGAGAACCGGCGTAGCAAGACGGCGAAGCTGACCCTCAAGAGCCGGATCGGCGCCCAGGTCAGCGACAACCCGGCCTTCTCCATCATCGACACGGGAGCGGCGACGATCAACCTGGGCAAGCGCTCCATCAACAACGCCTTCGGCGCCCTCGTCGTCGACGAGCACGGCTGCCCGGCGAAGGAGACCAAGCTCGTTGACCGCGGCATCCAGGTCAACGTGCTGAACGACCGCTATACGTTCAACGAGATCCTGGACGGCCTGAAGGAAGACATCGTCGACGGC
>JAJZQK010000107.1 GCA_021847625.1 Chloroflexota bacterium | reverse complement strand
GCCGGGTCGGTGCTCACCAGCAGCACCCGCCGGCCCATGTCCGCGAGGGCCACCGCTGCGGCGCAGGCGATCGAGGTCTTGCCGACCCCTCCCTTGCCGGCGAAAAACAGCGTCCTCGTGGGATCCTTTAGAAAATCCATTCTCCTGCCATCTCCATCAAACCAAGAATCTTACCAGTCAGGGATTGGCGTCGTAGGCGGTCGAGTCCGCCCGCCGCGCCTCAGCAACAGCCCGACCCCGGCGCACAACCCGCCGCCCCAGAGTCACTGACGTCAACCTCGGGCGCTCCCAGTATCCGCTTGGCCAGCTTCAGAACGGAACGAGCCGGGGCATCCTTCACGCCCTGAGCGGTGTTGACCGCCAGCAGCATGTCCTCAAGCGAGACCCCCAGCTTCCTTGCCCTGGCGAAGTGGAACTTGAAACAGGGCTCGCAGTTGGCGGCGATGGAGGCTCCGATTGCCACCAGCTCCGCCACGGCCTCGGTGTAGAACGTCTTGGGGGCTGCCCCGTCGAGGCCGCTCCACTCGGCGAGCTGTTCGCGTGTCGGGTACTCGCCACGGCTCATCACCCGCCCATCGACCAACACAATGGGCAGGGATTCCACACCCCTTTCAGTGATCTCGCTCCTGACCGCCTCGCTGCCGGCAAAGGCCGCCGGTTGCTGGGCGAGGTTGTAGCGCTCGGTATCAATGCCTCGTCCCTTCAGCCACTCCAGGTCGGCGGCGAAGCGTGGAAGGACGGGATCCACGTTGGGCCCACACACCCCTGACGAGCAGCACATGGGCGGATCGAACACCTGGACCTTCTTCAACTTTCCGTCCACCTCAATACTAGATGTCTTCTGCACCTGATCCTCCATAACTTACCGGGCTAGTTGGTCACCAAGACCGTCGACAACCCGAGGAGGTTGGCCAGTCGCTTGAACCTCTCCAGGGCACGGCGGTTCAGGCAGTAGCAGACGCGCGGGCCGTCCACGTCCCCTCGCACCAGCCCTGCTTCCCGCAAGATCTTCAGGTGCTGAGAAACGGTGGACTGGGCCAGCGGCAGCTTGTCGACGATCTCCCCACACAAACAGGCGTCGCGCTCCGCCAGGATCTGCACTATCTGAACTCTGGCAGGATGCCCGAGCGCCTTGGCCAGGGAAGCCAGATCCGTAGCGACGTCGCCTTCACTCTTATCCGCCCCAGCATCGGCTGGTTCCTCTGGCGGGCAGCACGAGCAGGCCATTCGAGTCGTTGCATCCTCCAAGCGGTCCATCTCGACAGCACCCCCTGCATCAGGTAGTCTATATCGTACATCGACGATAGCCGATATGCAACCCCCAGACCAGTGTCGAACCCAGAACCGAAATGCCGCTGGCGGGCCTCGCCTCCTCACCGAAGCAGACGGCCGGCAAGGGCGCCATGCCCCTGCTGACCATCAGCGCTAGCAGCAGTGGGGCCGCCGCAAGACCTGTGTGGCCAACCACCCGTGAGAGCCGCGCTCGTGCCCGCGCGCCGTCCTGATCCGCCGCGGGTCACGGCGCTACGACAGGCTTCCACCGACGAGGGCGAGCCATCCGGCCAGAGCCAGGAGAGTCACGGCGAGAACGGGGAGGGTCAGGACGATGCCGATGCGGAAGTAGGTGCCCCAGCCGATGTGGGTGCCCCTCCGATCGAGCACGTGCAGCCAAAGCAGCGTCGCCAGGCTGCCGATGGGCGTGATCTTGGGGCCGAGGTCCGAGCCGATCACGTTGGCATACACCATAGCCTCCCTCACCACCCCCTGTGCGCTGCTGCCATCGATCGAGAGCGCCACCACCAGGACGGTGGGCATGTTGTTCATGATCGAGGACAGCCCTGCCGCGAGCCCGCCGGTGCCGACGGCGGCGACAAGCATCCCGTGGCCGGCCAGGACGTCGAGCGCTCGCGCGATCTCGGCGGTCAACCCCTGGTTACGGAGCCCGAAGACCACCAGGTACATGCCCAGGCTGAAGATCACGATCTGCCATGGTGCGTCGCGGACGATCTGGCGAACCGGAATGACTCGCCCCGAGTTCACCTCTCCCACGCGCCACGCGCGGCCGGCGACTGCCAGTAGCGCCACCGCCCCGAGCCCGGCGACGGCCGACACCGGCAGCCCCACCGATCCTGCGCCGAAGTAACCAACCAGCAGGACTCCGAGGACCAGCCATCCCACTCGGAACGTCAAAGGATCCCTGATGGCCTCAGAAGGCTGCCTCAACGCCCCTCGATGGTAGACTCGCGGAATGCTGTGGCGGAAGTAGAGCGACAGCACCACGAGGCTCGCCAGCAAAGCGGCCAGGTTTACGGGAAGCTGGACGCGGGCGTACTCGGCGAAGCCGATGTCGAAGAAATCGGCAGACACAATGTTCACCAGGTTCGACACGATCAGGGGCAGGCTGGTGGCATCCGCGACGAAGCCGGTCGCCATCACGAAAGCCAGGCTCGCGGCCGGGCCGAAGCCAAGTGCCAGTAGCATCTCCATCACGATGGGCGTCAGGATCAGCGCCGCCCCATCGTTGGCGAAGACCGCCGCGATGGCCGCGCCCAGCAGGATGATCAGCGCAAACAGCCGTTGCCCGTGCCCGCCGCCCCAGCCGGCCACGTGCAGGGCCGCCCACTCGAAGAACCCAGCATCGTCCAGCAGCAACGAGATGATGATCACGGCGACGAAGGTGAGGGTGGCGTTCCAGACTATGTCCCACACGACCAGGACGTCGCCGGGATGGACCACGCCGGCCAGCAGGGCCACCGCAGCCCCTCCGAGGGCGCTCCATCCGATGCCAAGTCCACGCGGCTGCCAGATGACCAGGACCAGGGTGGCGACGAAGATGAGCAGGGCAACGAGCAGCAATCTCAGTCCGCCAGCGGGTTGAAGGGTTCCCCCCGCTCGCTCAGGCACTTGACGAGATCGAAGCGGGAGACCATGCCGACGACGCGCCGTCCCTCTACGACCGGCAGCGCCTTGATCCCGTGCTGGATCAGCAACCGAGCCACCACCGTGACGTCTGTCTCCGGCGTGACCGTGACGACTTCCGTCGTCATCACCTCCGCGGCGGTTCGGCCCTCGGCCTTGTCGGGCTCCGCGCCCCGCCTGCGGAACACGCTCCGCCAGAAGTTCTCCTTCCAGAGGGAGGTGCGCGGCTCGAGTCTCTCGTCGGCCGCCCGGTGGATCAGGTCCCCCTCGGTGACCAATCCCAGCAGATTGCCGGCCGCATCCACCACCGGCACGCCGTTGATGCGGTGCGCCACCAGCAGCCGCGCGACCTCGGCCACGGGAGTGTCTGGTCCGACCGTCACCGGGTCGGGTGTCATCACGTCACGCGCTTTCATGGCATCCGCCCCATGCAGGATCGGTACCGTCGCATCCGCGTCCCCGTCACTGCACGATCATGGTGCCGCAGGTCGTCTCCGCTCCTATGCGGGCTCCCACGAGCCTATCGGCGGCCACCGGCGCATGGGCGCCGAGCGGCGAACCAGGTCGGCTACTCGACGCACCTCAGACTCGGTTACGCCCACTCGAGCCGCGATGAGCGTCGGAGAATCCTCCTGTTCCAGGCCCGAGAGCACCCAATCCAGGAGATAGTAAGGCAGGCCGAGGATATCCTCATCGGTCAGGCCCGGCAAGAGATCCGGCGACGGTGCCTTTTGCTGGATCGATCTCGGAATTTCCAGATGGGCGCCCAGTTGGCCTACCTGCGTCTTGTACAGGGCGCCGAGAGGCATGGTATCGGCGGCTCCGTCGCCGTACTTTACGAAGAGTCCTACCTGCAGCTCCGTGCGGTTGCACGTTCCCAGCACCAGCAGGTTCTGCTGTTCGGCATGGTAGTAGATCAGCGTCATGCGGAGCCGGTTCTTCACCCGATGGTAGGCGATCGCTCGATCCAGTAGCGGAGCGCCCCGACCCCGTGTCCCCTGAAGCATATCGTCGAACGGCTGCTCCCCCAGAGCCGCGGCATATCGGCGATGGAACCAGCGGACCACGCGGCTTTGCAGCCCACGCCAGCCCACGAGCTGGAGGGGAAGCATCCGATACAGGCCCACCTGGGACAGGATGGGAGTCAGGTCGACCACCTTGTGTCTGATCCCCAATTGCTCGACCAGCTCCAGCGCGTCCTTCATGCTCTGCGGGTCGCTATCCCGGTCCGGCATGACCAGGGCCAGCACCTTCTCGGGTCCCAGCGCTCTGGCTGCCAGCGTCGCCACTACGGCGGAGTCGAGCCCCCCGCTCAGACCCAACACCGCCCCGTCGCGGCGAAGCGACTCCCCCTCTCGCAGAATGAACTGTTGGGACGCAGCGGCCACTGCGGCGACGGCCGCCGGCTCCATAGTCATCGGGCGGTTTCCCGCATCTCCCTCCATCTCAGCCGCACCTCCTATCAGCCCGCGCGAGATGGCCGCTCGATACAGGCACGACTAGCCCGCTCGTGGCCCGCCACATACTCCCTCGCGCTGCCCAGCCTGCCCGCGGCTTTCACTAAGGATGGCAGCAGGGCCAGGTTGCCGGGCGAACGCCCCCGTCCCAGCGCCCTCGCGGCTTCCAAGAGCCACCGCCCTCGAGGGTATCCGGCGCGGTAGAGCGAGGCAAGCTCGCCGTAGAACTCGGGCAGCGGCAGCCGCGTCGGCACCACCGCATGGAGAAGGTCGTACAGCTCGCAGTCCGCCGTCTGGACCTGATCGCGCCGCCGTTGGTGCAACTCGGTCCCCGGCAGTGGCGTGGACACCGTAAAAGAGGGTGTCTCGATCCTATGAGACCCCAGATAGGTCCGCAGCGCGTCGAAATCCGTTCGCTCCCACTCGGGATCAACGATGAAGGACGCCATAGCTCCCACGCCCTCGCGCCGCAGCAACTCCAGCGCTCGCTCGTTGCTCGCGACGGAGTTGTCCTTCCTGACGCTGGAAAGCCCCTCCTGGTCGGTCTTCTCCAGCCCGACGAAGACCGCCTCCAGCCCCGCCTTAGCCCACAGCTTGATGAGATCCGGGTTCTCCGCGATCCCGTCGCTCCGCGCCTGGAAAACGTAGCGGTGGCGCAGGCCGCCGCCCAGCAGCAGAACGGCGATCCGCCACGCCCGGTCGGCATCCGCCAGAAAGTTGTCGTCGGTGAACAGGATCGTGGGCTCCTCGATGGCGGACACTTCGGCGACCACCCGTTCCGCGCTCTTGGCACGATAGCGCCGCCGGTAGAAACGCCACACGCTGCAGAAGCTGCAGCGGTGTGGGCAACCCCGGGCGGTTTCCACCGCCGCCACGGGCCGATGGGTGAAGAGGTGGTAGCTATCCCTGTGCCCCCTCGCCAGCCCGCGTGCCGGCAACGGCAGGTCGTCCAGACGCTGGGCCAGCCGCCTCACGCCGGTCCGCACCTGCCCGGCGGGCGAGTTCAGCACCAGCCCCGCGACGGAACGGGGGTTCTCCCCACGCTCCAGACACGCCGCCAGCTCCGCCGCCGTTCCCTCCCCCTCGCCCAGAGCGATGGCGTCGACGGCCCGGTCGCGGAAATCGGCGGGGTTAAGGGACGCGTGGTGCCCGCCCACCACCACGAAGGGTGGCTCTCCATCGCCCGCGGTCTTCGCCACCCTGGCCACGTACAGTGCCCCGCAGACATCCACGGTAAAGGAGCAGTTTATCCCGCAGACCTCGGGGTGGAAACGGTCCACGGCGTCCGCCAGCCCTTTCTCGACCCTCAGGTCAAGCAGGCGAACCTCGTGGCCCTCCAGCGCCCCAGCCACCGCCTCCAGGCCCAGGGGCTCCAGCAGCGCCGTCCCATGGAACCCATGCCCATGCCCACCGTTGGGCTGCACCAATAGAATACGCATGGCCCTCACCTCCATTACTAACCACTCCGACACAGAGAGTGTGTAGTTTTGTGGGGACACCCCACACCCCGCCAGGCCGCGACGCCACGCTCGCTACCGTCGCGTGCCCTGGACCCGCTTTCCACGAGGCTCCTACGTCGGAGCCCTCAGTTCGACCCGGACAGCAGCCCATGCGGCATCATGCCGCCCAGGCAGGGCTCCTTACCGCGGGGGTTCCCCCCGGGGGCCTCCAACCGTCGGCCCGAGAGATGGGGTCCCCCGCCCCTCCCTCGATGCGAAGGAGGAGCGGGGATGCGCGCCTCATCGGACCTTCGCTGGAGCGGCTGATTGCCCCACCGGGGCAACGGGTTCCGTGTCCCAGTCGTACTCCGGCTTCCCCTGGAACCTCGCAGCCCACCGGTACTCCCTCGCCCAGATGGGATCGTAGACTCGCGCCAGTTCGGCCGAGTAGCCGTCCAGGTGCTCCGCCAGATCCGTCAGGATCGTCTCCGCCCCTTCGTGGGTTGGCTTCGCCCCGAACTTCTTCACCAGCCCCCTCAGCACCTGCGGGTGGTCTATGATCGGGCATGGCCTGAGCAGGTTCTTGCCGTAGGGGGCACCCTTGCGCATGGCCACGAAGAAGTCCGAGGCCAGGCACTCGGCCAGCGACTTCTCCTTGATGTTGTCCACCGCGAAGTGCTGGAAGACGCACGGCTCCACGTCGCCGCGGTTGTTGATGTGCAGGTAGTTCCGACCGGCCGACAGGCAGCCGTCCGTTAGCGGCCCGTCGTTCCAGAAGTCACCTATCAGGATCGGGTAGCTCTTCCGTATCCGGATCACTCCCTCCCTCAGCCGGTTCCGCTGCTCCGGCGTCGGCATCAGGCTCAGGTCCGGCGACCGCCCAATCGGCATGTAGGTGAAGTACCACCCGTAGTGGGCACCCTTCTCCATCATTAGCGACGCGAACCTATCCGAGATGATGGTATCGATGTTCAGGCGTGTGACCGTCGCCGAGAAGGCGAACATGGCCTTCGCCTCTCGCAGCAAGTCCATCGCCCGCATCACCCGCTGGAATCCGCCCGGTCCCCGACGCCAGTCGGTCTCGGCCTCGAACCCCTCGATGCTGATCGCCGGAACCACGTTGCCCAGCTCCACGATCCGCCGGACCTTTGCCCTGGTCAGTAGGTGGCCGCTGGTGTAAACCTGGAAGAAGCAATCGTTGAACTGCTCCAAGATGTCCAGCAGCGGCTCGTAGATGAAGGGCTCGCCGCCGGTGATCACGAAGAAGCGGGTTCCCAGCTCTCGGCCCTCGCGGATGACCCGTACCACCTCCTCCTTGGTGAGATCGTCCTCCTTGGTGTAGTTGCCCGCGTAGCAGCTCACGCAGTGGAGGTTGCAGCGCATCGTGGGGCTGATCACGATGGTTGCTGGGACGGGGATCTCCCGCCCGTCGTCGAGCCGCCGCACGTGCCGGTCGTGCCTGAGAGCCACGTGGGCGATGAAGCGCGCGGCGAAGCGTCGCCTGATCCTGGGGTCCACTGAGGTGAGAAGATGCTTCACCCAAGTCGCTCCAGGCTGCCTAGAGCGTGTTATGAACCCAGGATAGGGTCGGGTAGAATCATGGTATGGAAACAACACGCAAACCCTACCCGAGCGACGTGAGCGACGAGGAATGGGCCTTTGTCGCTCCCTACCTGACCCTGTTGCCCTTGGACGCCGCCCAGCGCACCCACGACCTGCGGGAGGTGTTCAATGCCTTGCGATATCTGGTGCGTGGGGGCATTCCCTGGCGGATGCTTCCCAATGACTTGCCGCCCTGGTACACGGTCTACCAGCAGGCCCAGCGGTGGTTGGCTGCTGGTTCTTTCGAGGCCATCGTGCATGACCTGCGGGTGATGTTGCGCCTGGCCCAAGGACGCAATGCTGAGCCCTCGGCGGCCATCTTCGATGCCCGAACGTTGCAGTCCACCCCCGAAAGCGGGGCGAGAGCGGGATATGACGGGCACAAGCGGAAGAAGGGATCGAAAGTCCACATGGCCGTGGACACTCTCGGACACCTGCTGGCCATGCACGCCACGCCAGCCAACGAGCAGGAGCGTGCCCAGGTGGAGGAACTGGCCAAGGCGGTGCAAGAAGTCACCGGCGAGAGCATCGAGTTGGCCTATGTCGATCAGGGATACACCGGTGAGGAGCCGGCCAAGGCCGCGCAAGAGCAAGGCATCACCCTGGAGGTGGTCAAGCTGCCCGAGGCCAAGCGAGGATTTGTCCTGCTGCCGCGCAGGTGGGTGGTGGAGCGCAGCTTCGGCTGGATGGCTCGCTTCCGACGATTGGCCAAGGACTACGAACGGCTGGCCACCACCCTGGTTGGGCTGCACTTCGTGGCCTTCGTCTGCTTGCTCTTGCATCAGGCTGCTCCACTCCTCACCGAAGGTTCATAACACGCTCTAGGGCTCACCGCCGCCAACCTGGCGGACACCGTCCACCCACACCCAACCTACGGGGAGGCGTTGATGGAGGCCGCCTTGGGTTGCCGCGGCTCCATGATCCACCACTTGAGGGCTTCGGCCAGCCCAGCGGCGGCCAGCGTCGCGGGCAGCGCCCGAGAGTAGTTTGCGAAGGAGGCAGTACACTCGATGGACGAGCCGGCAGAGGCTGAGTACCTGGAGACCTACCAGGACAAGTTCCACTTCCTGGTCAAGCGGAGTTACTTTTACACCCCGGAGGACCTCTGGGTCGGCTTCGAGGACGGCCTGGGCCGCGTCGGGATGACCGATT
>JAJZQK010000106.1 GCA_021847625.1 Chloroflexota bacterium | reverse complement strand
TCGGTGCTGGTCGGGTCGACCGCCCGGCAGGTCTCCGTCAGCCGGTCCGCGATCTCCTTCAGCTCCGCCTTCCAGTCGGCCGGGTCCACCTGCGGCGGGGTGAGCTGCTCGAACTCCTCGAGCAACTGGGCTAGCCTGGCGCCGTCGCGAGCCAGCCGATCGGGGGCGGTGGCGATGACGGCATCGACGTCGCCACGCGCGATGGCAGCGCGGAGTCGGCCGAGCGCGGGCCGATCCATGCTCAGCCCGCTGACCCCCTCGTCACGATAGATCTGTTCGGGTTCCACTAGCCAGCCGCGCTGGTGGGCGTGGGCGCGCAGGCGCTCCAGTTGCAGCGCCAACGCCCTGCCAGCCTGGTCGGGAGCGGCGACGCGAACGTAGAGAGCCGCTCGTTGGGTCATGTGCATCCTCCTCGGTCTACTTCCTGTGGCCGCTGGTGGGCATCGTCGCCACCCGGCAGCCGGTAAAAGACGGCCACCGGTGACGCCGTCGGGCCGCTCAGCACGAGCTAGCTGCACCTCCAGGCGCAACCACGACATCTTTCGCGGTGGACGGGCGCGGCCTCGCCACGGGCCGTGCATCGGGCCGGGGAAGGGCCCAGCGCCCTCCGGCCCTGGCGTCATCCGGTCCACGCCTGTCGTCACGCGGCACGCTCTTCACCGTATTGCTCTCGCGGAGCCAGCCTGCCCTCGTTGAGCCGGCCACGCTCGACCAGTCACCGGGCGAAGAGCACCCGCTTCTGCTCGCCGGTCAGCTCGCAGAAGTCACCCCGCTCGCAACGCAGCTTCAGCCGCACGAGGCGCTCGGCCTCCCGCGGCGAGAAGCCCAGGGCGCGCAGGCTGAGTGCGGCCGCCGTTGGACCCATGGTCCAGAACTGGGTCATCGCGATCCCTCCCCCGTTTCACGCTGGCCAGCCAGAACCAGCTGCCAGGCCCGATGCGTCTGGCCGACTGCCTCTTGGCCAGTGGTCGATCGCGGCGCCCGGAAGAGCAGATGGGCAATGGGACAGCGTTAGAGCCTCTCACCTCCCCGCGCTCGTCGAGCGTCACCGTCCTGTTGCTATGCTGTCGTCTGGCTCCGATCACCGACACTGGAGAGCACGCTCGTTTCGGATCCAGCGCTGGCGCGGCCGAGCCTCGCCGTTGGTTCCTTCGAACGCCTGGCGGGAGAGCAGGCTCGCGGGCTGGTGGTGTGCGCCAGCCACATCCCGTCGGGTCCGGGGAATGGAACAATCCCCATCGGCTTTTGCGGACGAAGCCGACCAAACCACGTAGACATTCCCAGCTTAGCCACGCCCGATTACCTGGCAGCTACCTGGGGGCTTCCTGGGATCCACCTGGCACGAATTCCGAGAAATCGCCCTCCGGCCGAGCGACGGTTATTGCAGCGGCGGACGGCAAGGGGCGAGAGAGCGGCAAGTGTTCAGTTACCTGAGGATTACCTGGGGATGCGGTAGGGGCAGATACTGGGCAAGGTGGGCCCGGCGGGGCGCCGGCGAGGTCGAAAACCACGCCGCAGAAGCACGCGACAGTGGTCGGCCTCTGAAACGTGATAGCGGCACGGTTCGCAAACCCGTCGGCAGGTTGGGAGTATGACCGCCTGATCGGCAGAGTGCTTGGAGTGGCCATCAAGCCCCGAAATGGCCTCCACGAGGCCGCATCTGGCTGAAGTGACCGCAACCGAGGCTGGTTTCTGGCCCCGGGAGCTCCTCGATTACCCAGTCCAAGTGCTCGCGCGTTTCCCGGCGAGCACGAACAATGCCGTCGTAGGGGCGAAAGCCGCCGTTTTGGGCTTGGCCCTATAGACATATACCTGCCCTCGCTTTCCCCGGTCGCGCACTGGTAATTGCCGCGAAGGTTCGCACAGTTTTCGCGTGAAGGTTCGCACACGGCTGGGAATTACGGCGAAGGTTCGCACAGCGATGCCGAACACGAGGAAATCCAGTCTGGTACTGTGCCAACCTTCGCCGTGATTACCAGTCAAGAAGGTCGCATAGCTGTGACGGGTGCTCGGGCTTCCCGGCCCGGATTCCGCTAAGGAGCGCTGCCCCTCGCTGGATCGTGGTCTTGTGTTGTCATGGGTGACGCATTGACCGTGCGGCCCGGCCTGACGATCAGTGGTGATGAAAAACATCAACTGTGGCACTCCTCGGTCTTCCCGATACTACCGGAACGTTCCAATTCGCTTGTGCGGCTGCTCGCACCTTCCGCCCCTTAGTCTGGAACGTTTACGCCGTCATGACTGGCCAGGCCGTCTTGCAGGTCGGACTCGACCATCCATCCGCTCACGACGATCTCGGTTGGCAGACCAATCGTTCGATAGAGTACCTGGTAGGGGACTGGTCGTGCGGAACCACTCGGACTCAAGGTGCAGTATCGGTACACTGCGAGAAGGGACTTGCCGGCTAGGCTAAGTGGCCTCCAACGCCCGTCGCTAACCTCGTGTACAGTCGAATCAGGCGCAGGCATGTCAAGGCGATTGGGAGGCGGTTTGTGTCGTGCGAAGGGGCACTGACCGGGAGAGAGCCTTCTTACTACTTTCCCCTTCCGAGACCACCAGACAGGCGACCGCGGTCTTCTTGAGGACAACAGCGTTTCCTGAGGTTGAATGGACGAACTGACTTGGTGTTGATGCTGCTGGATCCTACGGGGTGGGTCGAGTGCCGGGTGTCGGAACTACCGCTGTAGCGATCAGTCTCTCCCGCCAGTTGTCAGGCACGGTCCTGCTGATCAACCTCCCGGTATTGTCGTCGTAGACGAGGTACATTTCGTCCGCTTGGTAGATTGCGGGCTTTCCCTGTGGTGGGCTCGCCCCTTCAATGAGAATCTGGCCGCGGATATGGACCCTCCACCTAGCACCGTCGAAGTCCGCCGCCACCTCGTCTATTCGGACGTCGTGGACTCCCACCTCCGGCTGTAAGTCCTTCTTGGCATCCTCGGTCGCCTTCTGGATGATTCGCTCTTGCGACGTCGTCGGTTTCTGGGTGCATGCGATAGCGACTGTCGCCAACAGTGCGGATAACAGGACTAGGCAACTGAGTGGCCTTAACATGCTGCTTGCCCTCCATACTGACCAAACTCACCGAACCGCTGTAGGGTATCCCTGAATCACGGGCTGCAGGATCGGAACCCAACTTCAGCATGGATAGATAGGGATGTGCCGAGTCAATCCATCCAGGGAACCTCTCGCCCTACGCACGCCTGCTATGGATCAATACAAGCGACGAAGCCAAGAGGTAGATAAGGGGATCAGCAAGTACTCCTCCAACTGCCTTGACATCAGCTCTATGGCGTTTCGCCATGGGCTTGCTGAACTCACCCGTGTAGCACCTGCCGTACGGAATGCCGGCATTCTATCACATCGGTGGGAGTACGTGTACCTGTCAATTCCAACAGGTTGGCTGGTCTTGGCTTGTTCAGTCCAAGCTTCGGGGGTCGCTTACGGGCCGGAAGACAGGGTCCACCACGGATACAACCGCACTGCCTCAGCGCGACTCCCGGTCGTCCGCCCAGAGTCCGGCCGACGGTTGTTCTCCTTGGCTGCACCTCGGTGAGAGTCCTTCCAAAACACCTGTCAGAATTGACAGCACAAAACCTGTTAATTCTGCCGGTGTACACTCATTCCGGCGTGTCTATGCTATTGGTGAGGGTTGCCCTCGAGTTGCTCCCCATATGAGTCCATGTTAGGCAGCGCGGAAGGACGAGGGGCTCTTGATGGGAGCAGCCATCTTGGAGGAGAGCGGACAACAGGACAGATCAGCATAGGCGCAGGCTTACCGATCTTGTAGTTGCAGAACTGGACAGCTGATTCACCTCCTATGTTGTGGGTACGTCTTGCGTAGCTGGCTTGACGTGCGGCTGGGGGAGCGACGAGTGGCAGCACACAGATACCACATCGATGGTAGTGAACAGTCCAGACACAAGTCGGGGCGGCCATTGCCAATCCGCTCATCGGAAAGGAGGGATGTCAAGGAGCACTCAGAGCACACTTCAGCCGAACCACACCATTTGCACGGCGGCTATCTCCGAAGGCAGCCGCCAAGCGAGCTGATCCTGCCGTTCGATTTAGTGGTCACACGGTGAGCGGGTGCTACGGGATGGTGTCAGCGTGCTGCTGCCAAATCCACTCTTCAGGGTTAAGAGGTGAGTTGTGAACTTTCGAGGACGACGCACGCGGTTCTTGAGTCTCCTGTCTGCATTCCTGATACTGTTGGCCATCTGGGCCGCTCCAGTATCAGCGCTCGAAAATGCGTATGGGTTCGATTACGACCCCAACAGAGGTGTATACTCGGCAATCGAGACCGCCGACCCGACCATTCGAGGTAGCATCTCCACCGAATGGTCTTACATGCGCGTCCTGGTACAACGGATCATCGACGGTAACGTCTACTATGCGGAAATCGGGTGGCTAAAGGGGTATCGCGCTGGCAGTACCCCAAGAGTGTACTGGACCACTCGCGACAGATGGGGTGTTGTTGAGGAAGGTGTCTACTGGGATTGGGCCCCTGCCGTTGGCGTAACTTACAACTACGAAGTGCGGCACACTCAACTCGACACTTGGGGGCTGTACTTCAACGGCACCAACGTCAAGAGCGCCGTTGTCGGGTGGGAAACCGCGGACGATTGGGGAAGCGGTGGCGAAACGCCCAACGGCAACCAAGGTATGGGGTCCTCCAACAACAACAACGTACAGTACCTGGACCCAAACGGTAACTGGTACAGTGGCGCGGGCTACCAAGTCTTCAACACCAGGCCGGATCTCTACCATGTGGATGCAGGCGCCAACACAAGCTCATGGCGAGTGTGGGGCAACAACTGATCGCTCGATTACCAATTTCGCCCCGGCATAAAGCAAGGATCGAGAATCGGAGGACAATATGACACGCAGGAAGACGAGAATCGGGATTGTCTGTTGTCTGCTCGTGCTTATGGTAGCCGCTGCCGCTCTTACAGTCTCCGTGGGAAACGCTCAGACGGCAGCTGTACCAGCTAATACGGCCGTCTACCGTGCGCTCGAACATGCCGAAATCGGTGGGATTCACGGCCGTCTCATCGGTGCTCCGAGAGAGATCCGCGGTCAAGTGATGACATATGAGCAAGCCCACCAAATCAAGCATGGGCGGCCGATCGACCCGAACGAGAGCGCCGCACGCCACCGGAACATGCCAGTCTGGTTTGTGGTCATCCGTGGCCCTGTCTTGGTAAACGTACCAGCTGCGCCCGGCGTCTCCGAGCAGAATCTGATCTACGACCAGATGAGCATTACGATGGATGCGCGGACGACGGAGCTGCTATCCATTAGCCTGCAGCCACAGGCGCACGAGATTGATGCGGCCCCTCTCCCAGCGTTGTCGCAGACTACGGGCCCAGTGCCCCCAGCCCCGACACCCGAGTATATTCCGCTCGCCGTCCCCGAACCTACAAGATCACCCGCGCAAACCAAATAGGACGGCCTCGCCGTGTCTGGTGTGTCGTGCAGTGGGAATTGTCACTGCACGACACATCGCCCAGCGGCCATGGATTATGCTAGCTAAGTACCTCTTGGTGGGGTAGCAGTCTTCGCGCTTGGATAGGTTGTAGTGGGGGCCGGCCTCCGAGTAGGGGGGAGTGCCAGGTGGGGTGCGGGCCTCGGTCTAGTGAGCTACGAATTGGACGGAGTGTTCTGGGTGTTTGCGGTCAACGTGTCCCTTGGAAAGAGTGTTGGCGAGTTGCTTCTGCATCTACCGGATGCCTTTCTCGTGGCCTCCTTTTGGCCCTTGCAGGTGGCTCAGATCCTCAGGGTGGGTTGTCTTGCGATACATTGACTGCACCCCGGGCTACCGGGTAAGAGACATCGTCGGTCTTCTGTGAGCGACGAGAACCATAACTCCCTGTACCTGAGGGCTCCGGTTCCACTTAATCGCTAGAGTCGGCATGCCCTTCCTGCTCAGGTGCTGAACTGCCGCACACTCGTCAGAGGTCAAACCAGCCCATCTTCCGGGCGGAAATCACTAGCTGCATCCGCGAGGCCACCCCGGCCTTTGCGAGTAGGCTGCTCACATGGAAGCCCACGGTGCGCGAGGTCACACAGAGTCGCCGAGCTATCTCTCTGTTGGTGCAGCCCACCGCCACGAGACGAAGCACCTCGACTTCTCGCGATGTCGGCAGCGGCGGGGAGGTCTTTCCGGCTGCCGAAGCGTGGGAATGGAGGATCGTGTGGCCCCGAGCGGCGGCGTGGAGCAGTAGCAAGATGTCTCTACTATTCGCGGCGAGCGGCACATAGGCGGCCATATTGAGGGCCGTCATCGTCTGGATAAGCGCGGGAGAGTCGTCGGCGTTGGCGATGACGATCGCCCGAGTCTCCGGCGCCTCCTGCGGTAGCGTGCGCAGTGCCTCCAGCCTATGGTCGCTACCAAGCAGGCATCCCAAAACCAGAAGCCGAACGGTATGCCGGCCGATCTTGGCGATACCAGCTAGGTCGATCCCGTCGGCGACGACGGCGAAATCTGGATCCTGGGCAATGATTCGCAGTAGCCCTTCCCGTACTAGAGTACAATCGACAGATATGAAGACACCGACTCGGTTCACCCCCGCCCGTTGATTAGGTTGTTCATCCAATCGGCTTTGCGCAGGCCAAGTAACAGGCCGATAACCTGAGGGTCCGTACGCAGATGCTACCCGGTCTTGGCTCTGGAGCTCATGCGACCATAGACTGTTTACGACACTGCTATCATCCGATCTTCGGGTCTCTGGCGACATCGGCCGACCTCCTGTGCCCCAATGGCGTCTTCTTTGCCCGATCCCCGAGTGAGCGGCTCACACATCTCTCGTGCGCTATCATCCGCCGCGCTTCTCGGCGTGACACCTCCAGCAGGCGCCCTTTCCGCTAACGCCAAGCGCCCTCACCACTGCATATCGCACGTCAATCGATTTGGTCACGGCTTCTGCCACGACTCGGCGCAAATCTTCCCCTTCAAGCAACAGGATGCCTCCAAGCCATACGTCGCCAGCCTACCCACCTGTCAAAATTACCAGGCCAGCAACTGGTAATTCTGACAGTACATGCCTGTGAGTTTGCTGGTAACCTAAGAGACCGCAAGGTGGGTCGGAAGACCCGCGCGAAGGCTGAGGAGGTTCAATGTTGCTCATGCAAGCAAGAGGGCCGCCTGAGCGCCCAGCCGGTGCTACGGGCTGTAGACGAGTTTAGAAACGAGCTCACTCAACTGACCTGATACTTCTTCAGGAGGAGAACCCAGATGCGTCGGTTCGTCACCGCGGTAAGCTTCGGTCTGACCATTTTGCTGGGGCTGGCAGGCTCCGTGGGGGTCTGGGCCCAGAGCGTCGAGGAAGACCAAGGCACGATCTCTGTGGCCGGTATGAGCCCGGCGGAAATCGAGGCCCTCTACCCCGACCCTGAGAATGCGCCTATCGTCCATCCAATCCCCAATTATCCCGTTGTCGTGGACGGGGTCCGCTATCAACCGGAGGAGATTTCGAGATTCAACGGCCGAGCCCTCCGCTTCATCTGGGACAAGAAGTCAGCCGCCGAGGGCGTGATCTACGCCTTCACCACAGCCCAGGGGCTCGAACGGTACTTGAAAGAGCAATGGAACTGGTCGCCTTCAGCGAAACCACCGACGGCGGGCTCATCGGCAACCCTGGCCGAGCCAAGCGCCATCATCGGCCCTGAAAGCGTCGACCCGTATTGGACTCTCTTCTATGAGCATGATGGCTTCGACGGTAACTCCATCCGGCTGGAGCCCGGCGCCTGCTTTGGCGATCTGACGTCGTGGCCCGCGGGCTGGAACGATCGCATCTCCTCTCTCAAGGTAGCGACCGCTGCCTCGTGGACAGTTCTCTATGAGGACATTATGATGAGCGGCAGTCAGCACTGGGAGCAAAGCGGCGTCGAGAGGCCCTCGCTCTCGCCCTTCGGCTGGAACGACCGCGCATCGTCCGTGTGTGCGCTCCAGTGACAGCGAGGCTCTATGCCACCAGGCGGGAAAACCGACTGACCCCACGCTTTCACAGCAAGTAGAGGTCTATACTGCTCCGATAAGAGCCAACTGAGGTGTCATTCCGAGCGGCCATCGGCTGCGAGGAATCTGGTGCCGGCGCAGCCTAGGTCCAGTGGCCTGTGGCTACCGGGCGCCGACCGGCCAGGTTGAGAGGCGTCTCGGCCTGCTGGGGCGCGGGATTCCTCGCCCGCCGATGCGGGGCTCGGAATGACAGCATTCTCGCTGCTGCAATTGGAGCCAGGGCATCAAACCTGGTATGCACTCCGGCTCCACTCCTATGATAGGTCACGGGACGACGAAGCGGAACACCCACGGGCCGGCGATCTGTGTTCGGGTCAAATGACCGACTATCCTCTCTACGGTGAGCGTCCACTCACCCAGTGCATCATGCGGCACATTGGCGACGGCATATACATAGGCCCCATCCGACGAACGCCGGTAGAATCCCAGGAAGTGGTGTAAAAGCTAAGGCTGTTATTGCTCAGGGATAATGTCCGCTAACTGCTCAGCGATAATGTCCGAGTCAAGTGGCAGAAGGCCTCAAGTGCCGGCAAAGAGCCAGGCGCGCTGCTTG
>JAJZQK010000105.1 GCA_021847625.1 Chloroflexota bacterium | reverse complement strand
CCGGTGCGTGGCCATACCAGGGACTGGATCCCCGCTTGCGCGGGGATGACAGAAGCGCTAGCAGAGCCCGCGTGACCCCTCGCGGCAGCGAGCACCCCGGCAGCGACTCCTATGTCGGACTATTCAGCCCCACGCCTGCCCTCTCGCGGCGGCGGTGTATTCCGGCTGGCGCGGGCACCGCCGGCAGCGTGAAGGAGACGGTGGTGCCCGTGCGGGCGCCCTCGGCGCTGCTCTCTATCTCCAGTTTGCTCCCGTGGCGCCGCAGTATCTCCGCCACCAGGGCCAGCCCCAGGCCGCTACCCTCGGTCTCCTGGGGGGCGGCGCGGTAGAAGCGCTCGGTCACGCGCGGCAGGTGCTGGGGCGCGATGCCCGGGCCGTCGTCGCTCACCTCGCACCGCAGCGCGCCCTCCGCCTTGCTGAGGGATACCGCGACGTGGTCCCCCGGCCGGCAGTAGCGCACGGCGTTGTCTAGTAGGTTGAGAAGCACCTGCCGGAGCCTGTCGCCGTCGCCCAGGCACGGGGGCAAGGGGGCATCGGCTTCCAGGGTGATGGCTATGCTGCGTTCGCTCGCCTGCGGGGCCACCTGCCCCACGGCTTCCTCCACCAGGGCCAGCAGGTCGACCGGACGCCGCTCGATCTCGGTGCCGGTGTCGAGGCGGCCCAGCTCGAGCATCAGGTGGACGAGGCGCGACATACGCTTGGCCTCGGCCTTGAGCAGACGGACTGACTGGCGGCCCATCTCCGGCGAGAGGCTGGGCAGACTTAGCACCTCCAGGTGGGTTAGGATCGTCGCCAGGGGGGTGCGCAGCTCGTGGGAGACGTCGTTTAGCAGGGTGGCGGCGGCGTTCTCCGCCAGTCGTTGTTCGCTCACGTCGAGCACGAAGACCACGTCGTCGCCGTCCTGGGGGCTGACCCACCAGCGCACGTGCCGGATGGGCTGAGGGTCGGCCAGAGGGTCGTCGGCAGGGGCGGCCAAGAGCGGCGTACGCCGGTAGCGCCCGGAAACGTCGCCCGCCCGGCGCGCGGCCAAGCGGTCTGCCTTCAGCAACTCGCTCCATTCCGTCGCCGGCAAGCGGCACGGGGGGCTGGCCAGCCTCAGCAGCTCCCGAGCGTACCGGTTGGCGTACAGGCAGCGCGAGCGGGCGAGCACAAGGACCCCGAACGGCGCCTGTTCGAGCATCGCTTCCGTGCGCGCCGCGCCGGCCCAGACTTGCCGTCCCCGGCGGAGGCGCCGGTAGAGGGCCGCCAGTTCGGGGGCGAGCAGGGCGCAGGTGACGACGACGAGCAGCAGCGCGAATATCAGCCAGCGGAGGTCGAGGACAAGCATGGTGATCACAGACCGCCATCAAAACGAGTGGCCCCATTATCAGTTCCCGGCTAGGGCTTGTCAAGGCAGGGCGAGCGGAGGGGGGCTAAGCGGCGAGGGTTGGCGCTGCTTCGTGAATGGCGGCGGGCGCAAATCTGCTAAGAGTCTCGGGCATCGATTCTGCAAATTGGCGAATTTCGAGCTTGACACGCAACTATAGCCGTGGTACAGTACGACAGGTCAACAGCATAGCGCGTTGAAGAGGGCACAGTAGGGACGGGCAACCCTTCCCAGAGAGCGGGGTAAGGTGGGAGCCCGTGAAGGATCCGTCGCCGAAGAAGGCCTCTGAGCAGCAGGAAGAAACCGGCGTGCGCCGGGATTAGACCCTGACCGGGGCGCTCCCGATACAGAGCGGAGGTGTGTTGGCACCTGCTAAGGTCGCTCTCGCGAGAGGGCGGCGAACTAGGGTGGTACCGCGAGGTTGTTCATGAACCCCTCGTCCCTTGAGGACGAGGGGCATTTTTTATGGTTCTCAAGCACAAGGAGGCAGGAACCGTGATAGGCGAGTTTTCGATTCTGGACACGACGCTGCGTGAGGGCGAACAGTTTGCGAACACCTTCTTCCGCTCTAAGGACAGGATCGACCTCGCTAAGCGCCTCGACGCGTTCGGGGTCGAGCATATCGAAGTCAGCTCGCCGGTCGTCTCCGACAAGGCGGGCGAGGACATCCGGGCCCTGCGGGCGCTCAATCTGCGGGCCAAGATCTTCGCCCACTGCCGATGCGAGCCCTCCGAGGTGATGGCGGCGCTCGACTGCGGGGCGCAGGGGATCAACCTCTACCAGGGCAGTTCGATGCTGATGCGCCTGCACAGCCACGGCCGGAGCCTGGAGGAGATCGTCGGTTCGGCCGTCGGCCTCATCGGCATGCTCAAGGAACGCGGGGTGTTTGTGCGCTTCAGCGCCGAGGATGCCTTCCGGACGGAGGTCGCGGACCTGACGGCGATCTTCGACCCGATCTGCGCCGCGGGCGTGGACCGCATCGGCCTGCCGGACACGACCGGCGTGGCCACGCCGACGCAGGTGATGCAGCGGGTGTCCTTCTTCCGCGAACGCTACGGGGTGGAGATCGAGTTCCACGTTCACAACGACACCGGCTGCGCGGTGGCCAACGCGCTGACGGCGCTGGAATCCGGCGCCAACTGCATCGACACGACGGTGCTGGGCATCGGCGAGCGGAACGGCATCACCTCGCTGAGCGGTCTGGTCGCCCGGCTGTACTCGGTGGATAGGCAGCTTATGCGTAAGTACAGCCTGCCGGCTCTCCCCGAGCTCGACCGGTTCGTGGCCGAGCTGGTGGGCGTGCCGATCCCGTTCAACGCCCCGATCACCGGCGCGACCGCCTTCACGCACAAGGCCGGCGTCCACACGAACGCCGTGCTGCGCCAACCGCAAACCTACGAAGCGCTCGATCCGGCCGATTTCGGCCTCCAGCGCTCCATCCAGGTCGCTTCCCGCATCACGGGCAAGGCGGCCATTCGCCACCGCGCCTCGGAGCTGGGGATCGAGCTCGGCGAGGCGGACCTGCGGCAAGTGACTCGTCAGATAAAGAGCCTAGCCGACGAACGGCCGATCTGCATGGCAGATGTCGATAACGCCATCACTAGCTATTGCGCCGCCGTGGCCGGCTAAGGATAAAGGGGAAAAACGATGGGGACGCTAGCAGAAGAGATCTTTAGCCGCAAGCTCGGCCGCCCGGTCGAGGCCGGCGAGTTGGTTGTGGTGCCGGTCGATCTGGTGATGAGCCACGATACGACGACGCCGCTGGCCGTGGAAGCCTTTAGCCAGTTGCGCGATCGCGTGTGGGATCCGTCGCGGGTCGTGATCGTGCTGGACCACATCATGCCGCCGGCCAGCATCGCCACGGCGGCGCTTCACCAGGTCACCCGCCGCTTCGTGGCGGAGCAGGAGATCCAGAACTTCTTCCAGGAAGGGGTCTGCCACCAGGTGCTGGTGGAGAAGGGCCTCGTACGGCCGGGTATGCTCATCGTCGGCGGCGACAGCCACACCTGCACCTACGGGGCGCTGGGGGCCTTCGGCACCGGCATGGGCTCGACCGACATCGGCCTGGCCTACGCCACAGGCAAGACGTGGTTCCGCGTGCCGGAGACCATCCGCATCGAGGTGAGTGGCCGTCTGCCGGCGAGGAGCTACGCCAAGGACATCATCCTCGCCATCGTGCGCGAGCTGGGCGTGGAAGGCGCCAACTACAGGGCGGTCGAATTCGCGGGCGAGACGATCCGGGCCTTGCCGGTCGGCGACCGCATGACGCTCTCGAACATGGCCGTGGAGTTCGGCGCCAAGGCCGGGCTGATCGAGGCCGACGAGACGACGCTCGCCTACCTGGCGCCACGGACAACGGAGACGGTTGGCCCGATCGCCCCGGCCAACCCCCGCTACGAGAGGGAGATCAGGCTGGACATCGGCAGCCTCGGCCCGCTGGTCGCCTGCCCGCCGGACGTCGGCAACGTCCACCCGGTGGGGGACGTGGAAGGCACGCCGCTGGACGAGGTGTTCATCGGCACCTGCACGAACGGGCGCCTGGAGGACATCGCCGTCGCCGCGCGGATGCTCGCCGGCAAGCAGGTCCATCGTTTCACGCGGACGGTAGTCATCCCGGCCTCGCGCGAGATCTACCTCGCCGCGATGGAGAAGGGGTACATCCGGACGCTGATGGAGGCCGGCGCCATCGTCGGCAACCCCGGCTGCGGGCCGTGCATCGGCCGCCATCAGGGCACCTTGGCCGCCGGCGAGCGCGCCCTGACGACGATGAATCGCAATTTCACCGGGCGCATGGGCGACCCGACTTCCGAGATATACGTCGCCAGCCCCGCCACGGCGGCGGCCTCGGCCATCGCCGGGCGCATTGTCGACCCGAGGAGGTATCAGTAATGCCACGGGTATGGAAACTCGGCCATAACGTCAACACCGACGTCATCATCCCCGGCCGCTACAACGTGACGACCGATCGCGCCCACCTGGCGCGCCACTGCCTCTGCGAGGAGCGGCCGGACTTCCCGACGACCGTCCAGCCGGGCGATGCGATCGTCGCCGGCGACAACTTCGGCTGCGGCTCCTCCCGCGAGCACGCGCCGGTGGCGTTGGCAGCGACCGGGCTCGGCGTGGTCATCGCCCGCAGCTTCGCCCGTATCTTCTACCGCAACTCGATCAACATCGGCCTGCCGATCCTCATCTGCCCCGACCTGTGGGAGAAGGCGGTCGATGGGGAGCCGATAGGGGTTGACCTGGCGACGGGCGAGATCCACTTGCCCCAGCAGGGGCTGGCCTTCGCCACCCGGCCGCTGCCGCCGTTCGCGCTGGCGATCATCCGCGCGGGCGGCATCGTGAACTACGTGCGCGAGCACGGCGACCTCCACCTGGCGGTGGGCGAATGAGCCATACCGTCTGCGTCGTCGAGGGCGACGGCATCGGCCGCGAGGTCGTGCCCGCGGCGGTGCAGGTGCTGGCGGCCCTGCGCCTGCCGATCGAGTTCACGTCGGCCCGGGCCGGCTACGCCTGCTACCAGGACTGCGGCGACCCCATCCCCGAGGCCACCGTCGCGGCCTGCCGGGCCGCCGACGCGGTGCTGTTCGGCGCCGTGACGACGCCCCCGGACATCCCGAACTACCGCAGCGCTATTGTCACCCTCCGCCGCCAGCTCGACCTCTACGCCAACGTGCGGCCGGTACGCTCGTTGGGGGTCGAGGGCTATCGGGAGGGAATAGACCTGGTGATCTTCCGGGAGAACACCGAGGGCCTCTACAGCGGCCAGGAGGAGGACCACGGGGACTACGCCGTCGCCAAGCGTGTGATCAGCCGCAAGGGATCGGAACGGATCGCGCGGGCGGCCTTCGAGCTGGCCCGGCGGGAGGGTCGGCCGAACGTGACCATCGTCCACAAGGCGAACGTGCTGCGGCTGACCTGCGGCCTCTTCCGGCGCACGGCCCTGGCGGTGGCCGAGGAGTATCCCGAGATTCGGGTTGGCGAGATGCTGGTGGATGCGATGGCCATGCGCCTGATCAAGGACCCCGAGAACTTCTCGGTCCTCGTCACCACGAATCTGTTTGGAGATATACTCTCCGACGAGGCGGCGATGCTCGTGGGCGGCATGGGCCTGGCCGCGGCGGGCAACCTAGGCGAGCGGGGGGCGATCTTCGAGCCGGTGCACGGCTCCGCCCCCGACATCGCCGGCCGGGGCATCGCCAATCCGCTGGCGACGATCCTAGCCGCCGGCATGCTGCTCTCCCACCTTGGCGAGGTGAAGGCGGCGCAGCGGGTCAACGCCGCCGTGAGCGCCACCATTCGCCGGGGCGTGCTGCCGCCCGACCTGGGGGGCACGGCCACGACCGCTCAAGTAACGGCCGCCGTGGTGGCGGCCCTGTAGTCCCCTCCCTGGCGGGGCCCGGTCGTCCGACCGGGCCCCGCCTTTGCTTCCCCCGCGCCCGCGTCTCGCGGGACGCCTGGATAAACGTCCAGGCCCCTGACCTGCCGTCCACTCCACACATCATACTCCTGTCCACCTACCAACTCTTCCAACGTCGATTGGCCCTGAGAGCAAGCTGCGTTACTCTTAACATGTGGGCGTCCAAGCACAACTGAGCCGGCGGAGGCTGGGTCGGATGGTGCGAGGTGAAGGGCAGTTGCGCTCAGACGACAAAGGTGGTCGCCAGTGCGCCCAGACACAGTCCCGGTGGGCGCGCGAGCGAACCTTCGAAGTTGAGGGAGTGAGCCTTATGAAGCGCCAACTTGGCCCCGCCATCTGCGTCGTGACGGCAATCGTCCTTCTCGCCTGGGGGTGGCAGCCGCTGGCTGCCCAGTCACAGCCAGGGCAAGCCCTGGCGGCCCCTTCTCTGGTAGGCAGCGCCCAGCAGCTCCAGGAACCGGCGGCGATGTTCGTGGAGAACGTGGGTCAGTTCGACAGCGCGACCCGCTTCAAGACGTTCGGCGGCAAGGCTACCCTCTTCGTGGGCGCGGACGGGCTCTGGTTCGACCTCAAGGAGCGGCGGACGGCGGCCGGGTCGGACGGTCCGAGCCAGCAGGTCCCGCAGCGGGGGGTGAACCTGCATCTGACCTTCCCCGGGAGCAACCCCCAGCCCCAGATCGAGCCGTTCGACCGGCTGAGCACGCGCGTCTCCTACTTCCTGGGCAACGACCCCGGGCAGTGGCACACGGACGTGCCGGTCTGGCAGGGCCTTCGCCTCAAGGACCTCTACCCGGGCGTCGACCTCGAGGTGAGCGACAGCCTGCGCCTGGTAGCCAGCTCGGCCGAGAGCCTGGGCGCGGTGCGCATGCACGTGGCCGGCGCCAGCGGCCTGAGGGTGGAGGGCGGCAAACTGAAGATCTCCACCGCCGTGGACGAGTACACGCTGGCGCTGCCGCAAGTCGAGGGCGCCGTGCCCCCTGGCGGCCAGGTGCCCGCCGTCGAAGGCGACGAGGTGCTGATGCCGTTCGCCACGGCCAGCCAGGCGGCAGCCGATGTGTATTTGCCTCAGTCCGTCGGCGCACTGGACGACCCGGCCGACCTGCTGATCAGCACTTTCTTGGGAGAGAACAACGAGGATCAGGCCTTCGGCGTTGCCCTAGATGGTAGTGGTTCTGTGTACGTCACAGGCGACACGTTATCCTCCAGCCCTCCCTTCCCGACGACGCCGGGCGCGTACGATCCCACCTACAATGGCGGCGATCACGACGTCTTTGTGGCGAAGTTCGATGCCAACCTGTCGCCCCCGCAGTACGCCACCTTCATCGGCGGCAGCAGCCTCGACGGCTACGGCGCGCCCGATGAACTGGTGCAGATCAAGGTAGATTCGAGTGGGAATGCCTATATCGCTGGTTTCACCTATTCGGCTGATTTCCCTACCGCGGGACCTACCCCTGGAAGCAGTCCCTTCGACGACACGTTCGCTGGCCCCGTCTGCCTAGGGGACCATTGCGAGGATGGGTTTCTGGTGAAGCTGGGCCCGAATGGCGACCAGCTGCTCTACGGTACCTTCATCGGCGGCGACGATATCGACGCGATGCACGGCCTGGCGCTTGGACCAGGCGGAACGGTGTACATAGCGGGGTCTACCTACTCGACCAAGTTCCCCACGACGCCCAACGCCTACCAGACGGCGCTCAAGGATGGCGCGACCCGCTTGGACTCCCACGACGCGGTGCTGGTCAGGATCAATCCGGCCGGCAATGGCCCGGCGGATCTCGTATACGGCACCTACCTGGGTGGCACCGCCTGGGACCATAGCACTAACGTCGCGGTGGACGCCAGCGGCGTGGCCTACCTCATCGGCGAAACCGCATCCGACGACTTCCCGACGACGGCGGGTGCCTACGATGGCTCCTACGCTGGGAATCAGGATGGCTTCCTGGCGATAATAAACCCGGCCGGCGGAGAGGACTTGGACCTTCTTTACGCCACCTACCTGGGCGGCGATCAGCTCGAGAAGCGCGTCGCGGGGATAGCCCTGGAGGCTGGGCCTACCGTATACGTCGCCGGTCAGACACGCTCGGACAACTTCCCGACCACCGCCAACGGCTACGACAGGGTGTTCGGGGGTGGTGTCTGCGACTTGGCGGGAACCATTTGCGACGACGCCTTCCTCCTGCGGCTCAACCCGGCCGGAAACAATGAGGCCGACCCCCTCTACTCGACTTATCTTGGTGATACTGATTCGGACGTCGCTCCCTGGGCCCTGGCGACCGACGGCAGCGGCGTGGCCTACCTAGGTGGCCACACCGCCTCCGTCCACTTTCCAACGACGGCGGGCGCCTACGACATAAGCCATAACGGCGACTTGGATGGCTTCCTGGCCAAGATCGATACGAATAGGAGCGGGACCGAGAGCCTGCGGTACTCCTCGTTCATCGGCGGCAGCGGCGACGACCGGATTTGGGGCCTGACGCTGGCCGGCCCCGACGTAGTGTACGTCGTCGGCGACACAATTTCCCCCGACTACCCGACGACGGAGGGCGCTTACGATACGGGCTGGAACGGCGATTGGGATGCCGTGATCTTCAAGATGTCGCTCGACAACTCTACCCCCACATCGACGCCAACGCCGACCGCGATGGCCACACCGGGAGGGGCGCCATCGCTCGAAAAGCAGGTGCACTTGCCGCTGATCATCAAGAACTGACGGGCGACTACGTCCGAGGCCGGAAAGCAGGCGAAGTTCAGCCCCCTTGCGGCAGTGCAACAGCGGGCGGTGTT
>JAJZQK010000104.1 GCA_021847625.1 Chloroflexota bacterium | reverse complement strand
GGAACGCCGGCCTCCGCGCAGCGACGCTCGACCGTGTCCAGGTAGGAATCGGAGATTATGACGAGTCCACGCCCGATCAGGGATTCGTGGATCGTGCGCTGCTTGGTGAGGATCTCTTCCGTCTGGTAGCGCTCCGGCAAGGCGGGCTCCAGCTGCCGGAAGCGCAGGTCGTGCAGCCGGCCGGCGTAGACGTGGTTGCCGGTGAGGCTCGCGCCGGTGATGGCGGCGATCTCCAGGGCCAGCCGTACCGCCTCGTCCGACCATTTCGAGTTGTCGACCGCGGTGAGAATTCGCTTGTACAAAGTGTTACCCCCCACTGTATCCTACAAACCGGGAGAGCGCAGTCTCCCCTCCAAGGCGACTTCGCCCGTCGCTTTCGCAATACCGGGGCCGAGATACGCTGCCGCCGCTAGGCCGTGAGACTGCCGGAGGGCGTGCTCACCTCTTCTTCCTCCTCCTCAACCGAGCCGTGGGCCACCTGCAGCACCAGCCAACCCAGCACCGCGAAGAGCAGCATCCCAAAGGCAATCAGCGGCAAAGCCAGCACCGACGGCAGGGGGACTGTCGTCGCCGAGCCCACCTTCTCGAACGCATCGTCCGCCACCGCCAATTGGTTGAACACAAGGTATGGCGCCCGGGCAGCTTCCCGGGCGTAGCCCATCACGAACATGATCGCCACCGCCACCACCCCCGAGGCCATCGGTAGCAACACCCCGGTGGCGCGTTTGCGCTCCGGCAAGCCGCGAGCGCGAGCCTTGAGATACAGAACACCTATCGGTATCGTCAGCGTCGTCAGGCCGATGAGGGCGGCGAACCGCCAGGGCCGCATCTGCCCAAGGAAGAAGGCGTTGAGCCCCAGCTGGTCGTAAGGAGCGGCCGCGATCACCCCGCACAGCAGCAGGAGCGGCAGCAGCACCGCCCCGTAGCTACCCCAGTCGGCCTTCCGCTGGCGCTCAGTCGCCCCCGTCTGCACGTTCTCCAGGACGGCCACCGCCCCCGCGTAGAGGACGATCAGGAGGCCGACGATACCCCAGTTCTCCGGCGGAGACCGGAACCCGCCCACGCTGCCATACCAGGCCACGAGGGAGCCCAGCGAAATGGCGATCAGGCCGGCGACGAGAGTCCAATGGCGCACCACCTGCCAGCCGGAATCGGCGTCGCCCGTCCCCCGCAGCAGGCTCACGACGTACCAGTTTCCCAACAGAAAGAGGCCGCCGAGCAGGGCGACCTGGAGGTCGAAAACCCAGCGCAGGTCCCCCGTCATGAGCGAGGCGTAGGCCGTCGGCGAGGGCAGGCGGATCCCCTGCACGTAGAAGAAGCCAATCGCCGGCATGGCTATGAGCGGCAGCAGCCCGAAGCGGACGCCGTAGCCGCTCATCCAGCGGAAGTACGCCTTTCGTTCCTCCGTGCGCGCCCGCAGGTAGGCCGCGCCCGCCACCGCTGCCACCAGGAATCCGGTGAACGACAGGGCCCCGACGAGACGATGGAGGCTCGACGGCAGCCAGGTGGGGTTATCCAGGTACAGGGCGGCGAACCTGGTGACGACGACCGAGGGATCGCCGCCGCCCAGGCTGAGGGCGTTGGGCTGGGGCGTCAACATGGCGGCCGCCATGCCGTCGAAGATCAGAAAGAGGCCGATGCCCGTAACTACCGTCAGCACGCCCCAGGCGAGGTGCCGCTTCTTGTGCAACGGTCGGCGCCGCCAGCTGAAGAGGTAGTAGTACAGGGCTATCCCCTCCAGGAAGAACACGCCCATCGCCAGGACGAGGGGCCAAAAGTACATGTTGAGCATGACCGCCCAGCCGGTAGGCCAAAGGCCGGCCAGCACGGCGACGAACGCCACGCCCAGCGTCGCCCCTACGCCGAAGCCGACGACGTTGACCCTGGCTACAGCGTAGGCGAAGCGCTCGTGCAGACTGTCCCCCGTCCGCATCCCCCACCACTCGGAGGCAACGGCGATGAGAGGGCCGCCCAGCGCCAGGTTTGCGAACATGATATGAACCAGCGCGAAGAGGGCAACGGCGCCTGCCCGGCCGATAAGCGGGACCTCTATCACAGGCATCTGCATCTTGAACCCTCCACGGTCGGCTCAGACGGTATGGTACACACCATCGCCCTGTCATCAGCAGCTCCCCGCCGCGTCGCCCAGCCGAGACTGCTCGCTGCAAGGACGCTCGTAAGCACGCTTCCCAGTCTGCAGGAACTATGCCAGCCTTGCGGACGGTCTGTTGGCCAGGCTCTGGGGATTGGGCGCCTCTGAGGAAGACCCGGCGTGGTCCCCGCTCACGGTGCGGGCTGGCAGGAGGGGCAGAAGTAGGCCGTGCGGCCGCCGAGGGACTCCCGTTGCACGGGTCCCCCGCAATCCAGGCAGGTCTCGCGCCCGTGCACATGCGGGTGGTAGCCGCCCCCGCGGCCATGGATGTCGACAAAGTCGGCCTCGCCGCCCGCCGCCACGGCCTCGCTCAGCACCGCCTTCACAGCCGCGTGCAGGCGGGCCGCCTCCGCGTCCACCAGGCTGCCGGCCTGGCGCGCGGGATGGAGGCGAGCGGCGTGCAGAATCTCGTCGGAGTAGTAGTTGCCGATGCCCGCGATGAGTTTCTGGTCCATGAGCAGGGCCTTGAGGGACTGCCTGGCCTTGCGCCCGAGGATGCCTTGGAGGACAGGCAGGGTGAACTCGTCGGCGAGCGGCTCGGGGCCCAGCTCCGCCCAACGCGCGGCGAACTCCGCCTCGGGGTAGTAGTAGGCTCGGCCCATGAATACCTTGTCGACCGTCAGCTCCCTGCCGTCATCCAGGGCCAGGCCCAGATGGGGCTCGGCGTCGAGTCGCGGGCCGACGGCGACGAAGCCGCCCAGCCCCAGGTGCAGCCAGACGCTGCCGGATTCCAGGCGGAGGACGCAGTGCTTCCCCCGCCGTTCCACGGCGACGATGCGCCCACGCACGCGGGAGCTGTACTCCTTCAGGGGTAGGTTGAGCAGCTTCGGCTGCCGGCAGCGCACGCCGACGATCGACCTGCCCACCAACCGCGGGCGCAGCAGAATTACGAGGTGCTCGATCTCGGGAAGTTCCGGCATCTCGGGCTACTTGGACCTGCGCACGAAGGCGTGGTACTCGCCGTCCTCTTCTTCCAGGCCGAGGAACTCGTGGCCGGTGCGGTGACACCAGGCCGGCATGTCGGCCTTGATCCCCGTGTCGGTGGCCACGACCTCGAGCACCTGCCCTACCTCGATGTCCTTGATCGCCTGGGCCGTGCGGGCAATTGGTATCGGGCAATAAGTGCCCGTGCAGTCCAGAACCGAATCCGCCTCTATCGCCATAATCGTCTGTCCTTATTGCGGCATAAGAGGCGACATCGCGCGCAGCCGCTCGACAATCGGCGGCATCGCCTCCAGCACGTAGTCTACGTCGGCCTCGCCGTTGTCCGCACCCAGGGAGAGGACCACCGAGCCGTTGGCGAGCCCCGATTCGATGCCGATGGCCTCCAGAACGTGCGATGATTTCAGGGCCCGTGAGGTGCACGAGGAGCCGCTGGCGGCCGACACCCCTTTGGCGTCGAGAATCAGCAACATCGACTCCCCCTCCACGTACCGCACGCAGAAGCTGACGTGCCCCGGCAGGCGCTGCGCGGGGTGCCCGGTGAACACCAGCTCCGGGATGCGGTCCGCGAGCCCCTGCCGCAGGCGGTCGCGCAGAACGCTCAACCTGGCCATCCGCTGGTCTATCTCAGCGGCGGCCAGCTCCGCGGCACGCCCCATGCCCACTATACCGGCGACGTTCTCCGTGCCCGCACGGCGGCCCGATTCTTGCAGTCCACCCTCCAACAGCGGCAGGAGCCTAACACCCCTGCGCACATCGAGGGCGCCTTCACCCTTGGGCCCGTAGAACTGGTGCGCGGCCAGCGTGAGCATGTCCACGCCGAGGGCGCCGACGTCCACCGGGATGGAACCCACCGTCTGGGTGGCGTCTATGTGCAGGGGGACTTTATGCGCTCGGGCCACTTGTGCCACCTCGGCGATAGGCTCGATGGTGCCTATCTCGTTGCTGGCGTGGGTGATGGAGATCAGGACGGTGTCGTCGTCGATGGCCGACTCCACGGTCGCCGGGTCGACGAAGCCGTACTGATCGACCGGCAGGAAGGTGACCCGCAGGCCCTGCCGCTGGAGGGTCTTGGCTGGATGCAGCACCGAGTAGTGTTCGATCTGCGAGGTGATGACGTGGGCGGGGCGGTTGCGATTGCGGGCACCGGCGGCGACGCCCTTCAGGGCCCAGTTGTTCGCCTCCGTCGCTCCGGAGGTAACGTAGACGTCCTCGACGCGGGCGCCGATCAGCGCGGCCACCGCCGCCCGGGCCTGCTCCAGGGCTTCGTGTGGGCGCCGTCCGAAGAAATGCAGGCTAGAGGGGTTGCCGAACTCCTCGCGCAGGAACGGCAGCATCGCCTCCAGGGCCTCGCCCCTCAGCGGGGTCGTCGAGGCATGATCGAGGTATATTCTACGGGCCATAAGCCACCCTCCAAGTACAAGAGCGCGGATTATCGAAACAGGTTAAGAACAATATATATCTGCCAACTTGGGCCTGTCAATTCTGCCGCCTGCCGGGGCTCCCCCACCCGCCTCTGGGCAAGCCGACCTGACCGGCCGGTTCGTACCGCATTATCATCCTAACATCTAGCAAGTAGTGCCGCCACCGCTAGCGCCGGCCACGGGGCCGGGTGGTTGCACAGGAGGTCGACCCTATGAGAATCGCTCAGATCAGTCCGCTTTGGGAGCGGGTACCGCCGCCGGCCTACGGGGGGACGGAAGCGGTGGTGCATGCGCTCACGGAGGGGCTCGTGGCCCGGGGGCACGAGGTGGTGCTGTTCGCCTCGGGGGACTCCCTCACCTCCGCCGAGCTGCGCTCGGTCTACCCGCGTAGCCTACGCACGGCCGTGGACCTCAAAGACCCCTCTCCCTACGACTGGCTCCACGTGGCCCAGGCCCTCGCCGCCAGCGGTGAGTTCGACGTAATCCACAATCACGCAGGCGAGCTGCCCATGGCCATGAGCCACCTGGTGGCCACGCCCATGCTGAGCACCCTGCACTGTCTGATAACGCCGGACACCAGGATCGTATGGGACCATTACGAGGGCTTCTACAATACCATTAGCCTGGCCGCACGGCGGACAATTCCCCAGGACCTGGGCAATGACAACTTCGTGGGCGTGGTCTACAACGGCATCGACGTCGCCAGTTTTCCCTTCCGCGTGGACAAAGAGGAGCACCTACTCTTCCTCAGTCGTGTGGCCCCGGAGAAGGGGACCCACCTCGCGATCGAGGTCGCTCGACGGTTGGGAATCCACCTCGTGCTGGCAGGAAAGGTCGACCGGGCAGATCGGGAGTACTTCCGCACCGTAGTTGAGCCGCTCATCGACGGCAATCTCATCACCTACATCGGCGAAGTGTCGCGAGAGAATGCGAAGGAACTGTACGCGGCGGCACGCGCCCTGCTTCTCCCTATCCAGTGGGAGGAACCCTTCGGCCTGGTTATGCCAGAGGCGATGGCCACCGGCACGCCGGTGATCGCCTTTCGGCGGGGGGCCGCCCCCGAGCTGATCGTCGACGGCGAGACCGGCTTCCTGGTGGAGGACGGGGACATCGAGGGGATGGCTGAGGCCGTGGGGAATATAGGCATGCTGGACCCGCGGCACATCCGCCACCACGTCGAGGAGCACTTCGACGTTTCCCAGATGGTGGAAGGCTACCTCAACATGTACGAAAGAGTGCTCTTCCAGGCCAAGCGGCGGGCGACAATCCTTCGTCCGCTGAGGCCAGAACAGCAGAGCCAGGCAGCGCCCACGCCGAGCCAAGGAGCGGACGGCGATCTAAGGGAGGTGAGCTAAGCAATTTGACGGCCTGGGAACCTGCCAAGGAAGAAGACCTCGCCAACACCGCTAAACGCTATCTCAGGTCCCTGCGCCAGTACGTGCTGAGCCGCCTGCGCAAGCGCGCGGCGAGCGAGGGCCTGGACGCCAGCGAATTGCCCGCCGACGAGATCGTCGCCGAGACGTTTCTGGTCGCCTTGCGGCACCAGGGTGAGGGAGAGGGAGATGTGCCTTCCTACCGCCAGCTGCGGCGGATCGCCCGCGGCGTCATCCGCCGGGAGGTGACACGGGGACGGGCGAGAGCGCAGTACGAGGTCTCGCTGGCGAGGCCGATCGTGCCCAACGGGCACATCGCCGGCATTCACCCCGAGGAGGAGTTTCACGTCGCCGACCTGATCCCCGACCCCACGTCGCCGGTGCCCGCCAGCATCGTAGAGCATGAAGAGCTGCACCGGCAACTGGATGAAGCTCTCGCCCAAGTGCCGGAAGTCTGGCGAGAGAACTTCATGCTGCACGAGGTTGACGGCTTCTCGCTCGACGACCTGGCACACTTACGGGGGGCTTCGGTGGAGGCGATCACCCACGGCATCGAGCAGACACGGGCGTTTCTCCGCGCCAGGCTAGGGGAGGAAGGCGAGGACCTAGGGCGAGCGGCCTAGTATCAATTGCCAATGCAAATGTCCCATTGAACGGTAGTAACGACGTAGACGCGACGTCTCTGCCCGTCTCTACGAATCCTTGCCGCACAAAAGGCGACGGACCAAGGATCAGTGCCCGTGGTCGTGAGGCAGGGGGTGCCGATGCTCGTGCGCGTGCACCAGCGCACCGTGGCGGTGGGGGTGGATGTGCACGAGGTTCGCCGCCACCAGCAATTCCTCGTCCGCCAGCACCTCGGCGGGGGTGCCAACCTTGGCCAGACCGCTCTCCTCGTTCATCACGAACACCCTATCGGCGATCTCCTCCACGATGTCGAGGTCGTGGGTGGCGGTGATGACTGTGTTGCCCTGCTTCCGCAACTGGCAGATGAACTCCACCAGCGCCTGCCGACTGCGCGGGTCCAGGCCGGCCGTGGGCTCGTCCATCAGCAGCACCTCCGGCCGGATCGACAGCACCGAGGCCAGGCAGACCTTCTTTTTCTCCCCCGCGCTCAGGCGATAAGGCGGGCGCTCGGCTAGTTTTCGGATATGCAGCAGGTCCAGGGCCTCCGCCACCCGCTCCGCGACCGCCGACGGCGCCAGGCCCAGCTGCAGGGGGCCAAAGGCAATCTCGTCGGCCACCGTCGGCGAGAACAGCTGCACGTCGCTATCCTGGAAGACGAAGCCGACGCGGCGGCGGAAGGCGAGGGCGTAGGCGTCGTCGGCGAGGAGACGCTCGGTCAGGATATTGCCAAAAGCCCGCACGGTGCCGGCGGTGGCGAAGTATAGGCCATCCATGATCTTGAGCAGCGTGCTCTTCCCCGAACCGTTGGCGCCCAGGAGCACGATGCTCTCGCCGGCCCGCACGTCGAGGCTGACGTCCCGCAAGGCGACGATGCCCCCGCCGTACTCGTAGCCAATCCCCTCCAGCTCGTAGACCAGCTCCCCCGCCATGGCGTCCCCTCGTGTTTGCTCTAATTCCCGTAGCCCTATCCCACCGCTCGCGCCCATTACTGCAATGCCTCCATTAGGAATACCGCCGCCACTAGAGCGACCACGACGACGCCGGCCAGCCAATCCCGCCGCTGCCAGGTGGCGCCGCCGGCCTGGCGCACCTCGCCGCGGAAGCCGCGCGAGAGCATCGCCAGGTAGACCTCGTTGCTGAGGTAGTAGGACTTGCCGAGGAGCGTCCCGCCGACGCCGGCCAGCCAGCGCCGCTGCTCGGCCCCGCTCAGGTGGCCCACGGTCCGGCTGCGGCGGGCCAGGAACATCGCGTCCGCCGTGCGCAGGAAGAGCACGATATAGCGGTAGGTCATGCCGAGAATCAGCACGAGGGTCCGCGGCAGGCGCAGGGCCTCCAGCGAGGCCAGCAGCGTCGTCCACGGCGTGGTCATCACCAGCGTCACGGCGAGCCCGACCGAGGTCGCCACCCGCAGCACCAGCGTCACGGCGCCGCGCAGGCCCTGCTCGCTGATGCCGATATGCTGCGGCAGGGCGAACGGCCCCCAGGCGAACGGCTGCCCGAGGTCCGCCACCGGCAAGAGCAGCCTGCCCGGCGTAATGAAGTTGAAGATAGCAGGCAAGGCCACGACGACGGCGAAGAACGGCACGAAGACCCACACCCGCCGCACGAAGGAAGCCAGCGACAGCCGTGAGCCCACTGCCAGCAGGTGCACCAGCAGGCACAGCGCGAGCAGGGTGGGGATGTGGCGGACGAACCCGACCGTCAGCAGGAGGGTGAGGAACCAGACGACCTTCCCCCGCGGGTCCAGGCGCTGCAACACCCCCGGCAGGCGCGCGCTCTCCTCGGCGACGAGCGTGCTCTCCAAACCGTGCGTCAGCTCCCGCAGCGTCTTCTCCAGGAAGCGATTGCCGCCCCCGGCCTTGATGGGGGCAAGCGTCGGCCCCTCGTGGGGGGCCGACGTGGAGCCATTACTGTTATCTAATGGCTGGGCTATCTCAGCCATTAGCACCCCGCCGGGTAAGCCAACGGCCCAGAAGCCAGGTGATGGCGACGACGGCCGCCACGCCGAGGACGCCTGAGGCGATGTAGCCGAGGTTCGGCTCGGCGCCGGACAGGGCGTAGTCGGGCAGGGGGGCGGCCCAGGTCTCGCCGAAATGGGCCAGGCCCGCCGGCACGAAGCCGACGATCCCTGCCAGTTCAT